>NZ_JBEXLC010000123.1:0-26939 GCF_040609795.1 Nocardia sp. NPDC004604 | reverse complement strand
GTTTAATCGTTTATCCCCAGTTTTTTCAGCTAATTTTTCTACATTTTCATCATTTAAACCCAAGTTTAATCGCGCGGGTTGCGGGCCCGATTCCGGTCCGTGGCAGCGGAAGTCAGGCGATGGCAGCCGACTCGATGATGACGGCATCGCGCGGCACGTCCTGGTGCATGCCCGCCGAGCCGGTGGCGACCGCGGCGATCTTGTCGACCACCTCGGAGCCCTCGGTGACCTTGCCGAAGACCGTGTAGCCCCAGCCCTGCGGGGTCGGCGCGGAGTGGTTCAGGAAGTCGTTATCGGACACGTTGATGAAGAACTGCGCGGTGGCCGAATGCGGGTCGTTGGTGCGGGCCATCGCGACGGTGTACCGGTTGTTCTTCAGGCCGTTGTTGGCCTCGTTCTGAATCGGTGCCTGGGTGCCCTTCTGCTTCATATCGGGGGTGAAGCCGCCGCCCTGGATCATGAAACCGGGGATGACGCGGTGGAAGATGGTGCCGTTGTAGTGGCCCGCTTTCACGTAATCCACGAAGTTCGCGACGGTGCCAGGTGCCTTCGCATCGTCGAGCTCGAGCACGATCGTTCCGAAGTTGGTTTCGAGATTCGCCTTTGTCATACCCCCTACCTTTCCATCGTGTCCGTTACCGGTCAGCATTTCGGGTCACCTTTTCGGTCCCGTCCCATTAGCCACGCCGTGCCGCGCATCGTCCGACGAATCCGTTTCCGAGTCGTGATTCCCCGCGTTTTACAGGGGATTCGGGCCGCGCGACTGGGAGTCGTCTCAGAAGTTGCTGGGAGCTGCACGCAACTTGTGCGCAGCCAGCGCCCGTTGCGACACGCGGGCGGATACCATTGCCAACCGTGCCCGACGCCGCTACCGCTGTCTTGACAAAACCTCCCGCCGCGCCGGAAGTCGCACCGAGTGACTTCCGTACCGCGCGTATGGTCGCGCTGATCGCCGGTGTGCTCGGCGCGCTGTTCGCGCTGGCAGCTCCGTTCTTGCCGGTCAGCCAGACCACCGCGACGCTGAATTGGCCGCAGGGCGGCACCATCAATAGCGTGCAGGCGCCGCTGATGTCGCAGGTGCCGGTCGACCTCGAGGCCAGCATTCCGTGCTCGGCGGTCGATCAGCTGCCGAGCTACGGCGGGATGCTGCTGGCCACCGCGCCGCCACAGGGCGACCGGGCATCGCTCGAGGCGATGTTCGTGCGGGTCTCCGACACATCCGTGGATGTGATCGACCGCAATGCCGTGGTGGCCTCGGCCGAGCGCGCCCAGTTGGGCGGGTGCAGCTCGATCACCATCAGTTCCGACAGCAATCGGACCAAGGCGTCGTTCGAGGGCCTCACCACGACGATCGAGCGGCCGGTCGAGGGTGCGGCGCCCGGGGCCACGCAGAAGGTCGCGGTGCCGGTAGCGGGGCAGCTGAACGGTGATCTGCGGCCACAGGTGGTCGGCGTCTTCACCGATATGAAGGGCGCGGCGCCCACCGGGCTGTCGATGCACATGACGGTGGATACCCGGTTCTCCTCCAGCCCGACCCCGGTCAAGTTGATCGCGATGATCGCGGCGGTGCTGTGCACCCTGATCGCACTCGGCGCGCTGGCCAAACTGGACGGCAGTGACGGGCGCGGGCACCGCCGGTTCCTGCCCGCCCACTGGCTGAAGCCGACCTGGGCCGACGGCGCGATCATCGGCACGCTGCTGGTGTGGCATTTCGTCGGCGCCAACACCTCCGATGACGGCTACATCCTGAGCATGGTCCGGGTGGCGCCGCACGCGGGCTATATGGCCAACTACTTCCGCTGGTATGGCGTCCCTGAGGCGCCGTTCGGCTGGTACTACTACGTCATCCAGGCCTTCTCGGAGATCTCCACCGCTAGCGCGTGGGTCCGGCTGCCCGCGCTGTTCTGCGCGATCCTGTGCTGGCTGGTGATCAGCCGCGAGGTGGTGCCCCGGCTCGGGCGCGGGGTGCGCCACAGCAAGGTGGCGCTGTGGACCGGTGGCCTGGTCTTCCTGGCGTTCTGGCTGCCGTTCGACAACGGCCTGCGCTCGGAGCCGATCGTCGCGCTCGGCGCGCTGCTGACCTGGGTTTCGATCGAGCGGGCCATTGCGACCGGTCGGCTGTTGCCCGCCGCGGTCGCGATCCTGGTCGCCGCATTCACCTTGGCGGCGGCACCGACCGGTCTGATGTGTGTGGCGGCGCTGCTCGCCGGTATTCGGCCGCTGGTGCGGATCGTGGTGCGGCGGCACCGGCAGTTCGCCGCGCAGGGTGTCGGCAAGTGGGGTTCGTCACTGCCGCTGCTCGCACCGATTGCGGCGGCCGGTCTGCTGGTGCTGATCGTGGTCTACACCGACCAGACCTTCGCCGGAATCCAGGAGGCCAACCGGGTACGGCAGGTGACCGGGCCGAACCTGGCCTGGTACGAGGACTACCTGCGCTACTACTACCTGTTCGTGGAGACCGTCGACGGTTCGCTCTCGCGCCGGTTCGCCTTCCTGATCATGCTGCTGTGCCTGTTCACCACCATGCTGGTGCTGCTGCGGCGCAGGCAGGTGCCCGGTATCGCCAGCGGTCCGAGCTGGCGGCTGATGGGCGTGGTCTTCGGCACCATCTTCTTCATGATGTTCAACCCGACCAAGTGGACCCACCACTTCGGCGCATATGCGGGCATCGCCGGATCACTGGCCGCGGTCACCGCGGTGGCGGTTTCCGCGAGTGCGTTGCGGGCCAGGAAGAATCGGGCGATCTTCCTCGCCGGATTGCTGTTCGTGCTGGCCATCGCGTTCTCGGGCATCAATGGCTACTGGTACGTGTCCAGCTTCGGCGTGCCGTGGTTCGACAAGCGGATCTCGCTGCACGGCCACCAGTCGAATACGGCGATGCTCATCCTGTTCGGGCTGGCGCTGGCGCTGGTCGCCTGGGCCGCGCTGCGCGAGGACTACACCAAACCGCAGCCATCGGCGAAGTCGGTGCGTGGTAAGCGGATTCGCAAATTCGCCGCCATTCCGCTGACCGTGGTCGCCGCGCTGATGGTGCTGCTCGAGGTGTTCTCGCTGGTGAAGGGCGCGGTGTCGCAGTATCCGGCGTATTCGCTGGCACGCTCGAATTTCGATGCGCTGAGCGGGAATTCGTGCGGTCTGGCCAATGACATCCTGGTGGAACCGGATGTGGACAAGGGCAATGGCACGCTGACCCCGATCACCGATCCGGCGAATCCGCCGAAGAACGGTGATCCGCTGGCCGGGGCCGATCCGGTCGGCTTCGACCCGAACGGTGTGCCCGAAAAGCTCAGCGCCGACACCATCGAGGTGAAGCCGGGTACCGGCAATACCTCCACCCAGTCGGTGGGTCCGGTGGGTGCGGACGGACAGAACGCGGGCACCGACGGCGGCTATGGCGCGACCGGTGTGAATGGCAGCCGGGCCACCCTGCCCTTCGGCCTCGATCCGGCCACCACGCCGGTGATGGGCAGCTACCAGCTGGGCGTGCAGCAGCCCGCGCATCTGGTGTCGAGCTGGTACCAGCTGGCGCCGCGCTCGGATGATCGTCCGCTGGTGGTCATTTCGGCCGCGGGCCGCATCCTGTCCGTCGACGACACCGGTGACACCAAATACGGCCAGTCGCTGACCGTCGACTACGGCAAGCACCTGCCCGACGGCAGCGTGCAGATGCTGGGCACCTACCTGCCGCGCGATATCGGCCCGTTCCCGTCGTGGCGCAATCTGCGCATCCCGCTCGATGAGATCGCGCCCGATGCCGATGCGGTGCGCATCGTCGCCAACGACCCGATTCTGATCGGTGATCAGTGGCTGGCGTTCACCCCGCCGCGGATGCCGAAGTTGGCCTCGCTCAATAGCTTTATCGGCTCCGAGCAGCCGGTGCTGCTGGACTGGGCGGTCGGACTGCAGTTCCCGTGCCAGCGGCCGCTGGACCACAAGAACGGGGTGGCCGAGGTGCCGGGCTATCGGATCCTGCCGGACCGGCCGCTCGCCATCAGTTCGACCAATACCTGGCAGGCCGAGGAGTTCGGTGGGCTGTTGGGCTTCTCCCAGATGCTGGCTAAGTCGAGCACCATTCCGACCTATATGAAGAACGACTGGGCGCGGGACTGGGGTTCGCTGGAGCGGTACGACCAGTACTACCCGAATGCGGTTCCGGCCAAGTTGGATACCGGCAAGGCCGACCGTTCCGGATTCTGGTCGCCCGGACAGCTGCGGGTGTTCTAACTCCTGCCAGAACAGGCCCGTCGAATCGGCACTATCGCGATTCGGCGGGCCTGATCTATATCCAAATGCGACCGCACGGAATGTTTGTTACTGTTCGTCGATCTCCATTCGTGAGCGCACTCACGCTATTGCCCGGGTGTGGTGCCGAACACGCGTCTGGCCTGCGTTTACGTGCTCGTGACAGCAAAAGGACCGCCGCATAGGCGATTCGCGCCATTGCGACGGCCAGGTGGTCGGTTGGTTGCTGAACGGCAGGCTCAGACTTTTGCCATGCGCAGGCCGAGTTCACGACGGAGTAGCTCTTGCGGGGTTTGGCGGGATAACACGCGCAGCACCGCCGGTCGTAGCTCCCGTTGTTCATCATCGGTGAGCAGTCCGACGAGGTCGCGCAGATCCATATCATCGAAGGCCGCGGTCATGAATAAAGGTTACGGCCAGCTTCACTGATGGGAAGGTATTCGCAACCAACATTTACGACATGGTCACGCTGGTTCACCGTCGTAACGTGCTCGTGCCGCGAAAACTTCGTCCATGCGCTCCTCGGCCACATCTTTATGGCGCGCATCACAGGCTGCAGGCCGTGGCCGAGCGGTGTGAGTTCTTAGTCGACGCGGACCGGTATCTCTGCGGTGATCCGGCGTTCGAGTAGGCCGTCGCGTTCCAGGGTACGTAGGGTCTGGGTGCGCATTTTGGGGCTGACGCCGGAGATGATGCGGTTGATCCCGGCGTAGCGCAGCCGGACCGTCCGCGAGGGGCATCGAGTATCAGGCTGACACCTGACGACTCTGACCGCCGGGGAGATCGAGGCTAATCGGAGTCTGCGAGCATATCCAGGAAAGCGCGCATATCGTCGGCCTCCGGGACGCCGAGATCCGCGTACAGGCTCATCGCGATACCGGCGTATTCGCGCGCTCGACCGACGTCGCCGAGATCTCGGTACGCGCGAGCCAGCCCGTCGTTGGCGCGCGCTCGCTCGGGTAGGTTCAATGCCTCGTCGGCCAACGTCAGTGCGGTGCTGTGCTTTTCGACGGCTGAGCCAGGATCGCCTGCGGTGCAGGCTGTCTCGCCGAGGCCGTTGAGCGCGGACGCTTCATCGCCACGACTGCCCAGCATCCGATACAGGTCGCGGGCCCGGGAGTGGTTGTCTCTGGCCTCGTCCAGCAGGTCGTTGCGGCGGCACAGCGATCCCAGATAGTTCAGCACCAACGCCTCGCCGCGCTGATTGCCCACCTCGCGGTGCAGTGCCAGCGCGCGGTCGAGATGTTCACGGGCGTCGCGGTACTGGTTGTTGTCGGCGCCGAGGAGCATGCCGAGGTTGCCGAGCACGTGCGCCTCGCCGACTTGTTACCCAGACGGTTGGCGAGCTCGAGCGCCTCGCGCAGGTATCGCCTGGCCTCGTCGTAGTCCCGTTTACGCCACGCTACATTGCCGAGCGTATTCAGCGCTCTGGCCTCTTGATAGCGATCCCCGGACGCGCGGGCAATCCGCAGTGCCGCTTGCGAATGCATGGTCGCCCACTCGTAATCGCCTTGTCGCCAGCAGGCCCAGCCCAGGTCGGTCAACGCTCTGGCCTCGCCGATCGAGTCGGCCAGCTGTCTGCTCGCCAGCAGTGCCACCTGGTGCAAGCGTGCGGCGTCGGAGTGGCGGGAGTTGCCGTCGAGATAGGGACGTAGGGTTTCAGCCGTGTCTCTGGCGTGCGCGGGCGTACCGTGGTCGGACGCGTAGGCCGCAGTGGTGATGAGGTTTTCGCGTTCCGCATCGAGCCACTCGGCCGCGTCCTCGGCGTCGTCCAGCGTCGTCACCCGAGCCGCGGAGGGCGGCAGCGGTTGGCGGTGATCGGCGCTGTAGGGGAACAGCAGATCCACCGCTGCCCGCGCGGTGTGCACGTAGTGGTCGAAAAGTCGTGACAGCGAGGCGGTTCGGGCATCGTCGGATTCGTCTACCGACACCATGGCGCGGGCATGCTGGCGCAGCAGGTCGTGAAAGGTATAGCGGCCGGGCTCGTATTGAGCTATCACATGAACGTCGAGGAGGTCTTCCAACAGCATTTCGGCGTCGTCCACCGAGATATCGGCCAGCGCGGCCGCGGCGCCGGGATCGATGTCCCGCCCGGGGTGCAGCCCGAGCAGCCGGAACATCCGTTGCCCGTCCGCGCGAAGCTGCCGATAGGAGAGGTTGAACGCGGCAACGACACCCCGTTCGGCCGTGGATAATTCGGCCAGCCTGCGCCGCTCCCCACGCAGCCGCCCCGCCAGATAGCCGACGGTCCACTGCGGGCGGTGCAGTAGTCGAGCGGCGGCGATCCGCACCGCCAGTGGTAGGAACCCGCACAGGTGCAGCACGTCCAGCACCGCGAGCGGTTCGGCGGTGGCGCGTTCGCCGACGATCCGGTCGAAGAGGTCGACAGCATCGCGTGCAGGCAGTGGATCGACCGACAATGCCCGAGCACCATCCAGGTTGACCAGCCGCCGCCTGCTGGTTATCAGGATGAGACTGTCCGTCCCGCCGGGCAGCAGCGGTCGGACTTGATCGGCATCCACAGCGTTGTCCAGCACCGCGACCACTCGCCGCCCGGCCAGTTCCGACCGCCACAGCGCGCCGCGATCGGCGGTGGTCTGCGGAATGCGTTCGGCGGGAATGCCGATCTGGCGCAACAGGATTTCCAGCGCCGCATCCGTCGCGACCGGTCGCCGGTCGATCGTGTGCGCTTGGAGATCGATGAACAGCTGGCCGTCGGGGAATCGGTCGGCTACTCGGTGCGCGGTGTGTACGGCAAGCGCGGTCTTGCCGATGCCCGCCATGCCGTCGATCGTGGAGACGGTCGACGCGGTGCTGGTGAGTGGTGCGAGGAGATGTTCGAGTTCGGCATTTCGGCCCGCGAAATCCGGTATGTCGTAGGGCAAGAAGTTTGCACAACGTGGCACGGGTTCGGTGCGTGCGGCCGGTGCAGTTACGCGGGTGGCGGGTTCGCCGTCGTCACGCAATACTGCCTGCTCCAGCTCGACGAATGCGCGTCCCGGATCCAGACCCTGTGCCTGCGCGAGTGCCGTCCGGAACGATCGTGCGGCGGCGAGCGCATCGACCTGTCGGCCCGCTCGATGCAGTGCGAGTATCAGTTGACCGGCCAGCTTCTCCCGCAGCGGGTTTGCGGAGACCATCGCTGCCAACTCGTCGAGCACCGCCTCGTGCCTGCCCAGCCCGAGTTCCACCGCGGTCAACTGCTCGAACGCCGCCAACTGCTTCTCCTGCAGGCGGCGCCGCGCGGGCGCGACGTAGTCGGCGTTCAGATCGGCGAGCGCCTCGCCGTGCCACAGCGCCAACGCCGCACGCAGTTCCGCCACCGCGGCCGCGGGGTCGGAAGCGGCCAGCGATCGGCCGGCACCGACCCGACTGGTGAATTCCTCGAGATCGAACTGCCCCGGCTCCGGCAGCGCAACGTATCCGGCAGATCTGGTCTGCAGCACCTGCGCCGCATCCGCTTCGCGCAACACCTTGCGGATCGCCGTCACCGCGGCGTGGATCTGCGAGCGCGCCGTGTCCGGGGGATCCGTGCCCCACATGGCCTCGATGATCCGGTCTGCGCTGCACACTCTTCCGACATTGACCAGGAGATAGGCGAACACTGCCCGATGTCTCGGCGCCGCGGCCGATTCGCGGCCGTCGACCACGATTTTCATTGGTCCGAGGACCGTAAAACGCACACCCATCTCGGCTCCATACAACACCCATCGTGAAGGCATCGCAAAAGTATCAACAGGCCGCAACACGCTATTCCCATGCCGCAAATGCCCCCTATAGACCCGGAGAACGCGGGTGACGCTGCCGGACACCTCTTCACTGTCAGCCAGCAGTTGTTCGGTGTGACACCGAACAACGTCAAGGTGATGGCGCAAAGCCCGGCCGCCCTGCGGGGGTATGTCGCCCTCACCGAAGCGCTGGGCGGCAGCGAGATGCCGGCGTTCGCACGTTCGGCTGTCGGACTGCTGGTCGCCCAGGAGCACGGGTGTGACTACTGCCTTTCGGCGCACAGCTTCCTCGGCAGCCGCCTCGCGGGGATGACCGAGGACGAGCTCAGCGACGCCCGATTCGGCGCGGCCGACGATCCGAAATACGCGTCGATCCTGGCCTTTGCGGCGGCACTGATCCGCCGCCGCGGCGCAATCACCGACGACGAACTCGCCACAGCCCAGGCGGAACTGGCGCCTACCGAACTCGTCGACGTCATCGCTCACGTGGCGTTGGCGATCTTCGACAACTACCTCGTCTTGGCCGGACGAGTGGACATCGACTGGCCGTTGGTCCGGCATACGGACCACGCCCACGACAAAAAGGAAGCGGAATGACTATGCAAGACAGCGCGATCGCGGTAGCGGGCGCCACCGGACGGCTCGGCCGCCGCATCGTAGACGTGCTCACCGAGGCAGGACACAAGGTCGTGGCGATGTCGCGGTCGACCGGAGTGGATGTGGTCACCGGTGCCGGACTCGCCGAAGCATTGCACGGCGTGACCGCAGTGATCGACGCGTCGAGCACGCCGTCCTTCGAACAGCAGGCAGCCACCGACTTCTTCACCGCTTCGGCCCGCAACCTGCACGCGGCCGCGCAGTCGGCCGGAGTGCGGCGGATCGTGGCCGTGTCCATCATCGGCATCGACGGCTCCACCGCTGGATACAACGCCGCGAAGCTGGTGCACGAGCAGGCACTGCTGGCGGGCCCGGTGCCGACTCGAATTCTGCGGGCCGCGCAGTTCCACGAGCTCGTCGAACAGATGATGCAGTGGGGCGCACAAGGTTCGGTGATCTACATCCCGAAGATGCGTACCCAACTGGTCTCCGCACGCGCGGTCGCCGAACAGCTGGCCGAATTCGCGACCGGCCCGTGGTCGGCGCACCGAGCGGGCCCGTTCCCGGAGATTGCCGGACCGCGCGCCGAATACCTGGCCGAGATGGCCCGGCTGGTGAACGCGCGACGCGGGGACGACAGGCCGATCGAGGAGGTCAGCGATCCGGCCAACCCCGACCGCGACCTGTACGAGAGCGGCGCTCTGCTCCCCGGGCCGGATGCCGTCCTGTCCGGTCCGAGCTTCGCCGACTGGCTCGACCAGCAGGCCCGCATCCACCACTGATTTCGAATTATCAACTCCCCCGAGAGGAACACCTGACATGAACGCTCGCATGAAGAACCCCGCCATGGTCCTGCCTGACGCGATGAAGGGAATCAACACCCTCTACAAGGCCACTTATCAGGGCGGAGTTTCCGCCGAACTACTGGAATTGGTTGCACTGCGGGTCAGCCAGATCAACGGGTGCAGCGCCTGTGTGCACGCACACCTGGCGGGCGGTCGTAAGGCGGGGGTCGGCGACGAGAAGCTGTTCGCCGTCGCCGCGTGGCGAGAATCCGCCGAGTTCAGTGCGGCCGAGCGCGCGGCGCTGCTGCTGGCAGAGGTCGCCACCCGGATCGCTGACAAGTCCGAGGATGCCGTGCCGGACGCCGTGTGGGACGAGATCGCCGATCACTACGACGAAAACCAGCTCTCCGCAGTCATTCTCATGATTGCGCTGACCAACTTCTTCAATCGCCTCAACACCACCATCAAGGAGCCCGCGGGCGCCAGCTGGGCCTGAACGGAGTATGACGATGACTTCACAGAACTCACGATCAGACGCACTTTCTCGGATCCGGACCGCCGCGTACTGGGTGACGACCCTGCCGGTCGCCGCCGAGATGTTCAAAGGCGGCATGTGGGACCTGACCCGGGAGCCGTTCGCGGTCGAAACCTTCGATCAGTTGGGCTACCCCAGGTATTTCTTGACGATTCAAGGCGTCTGCAAACTGCCCATGGCCGCAGTGCTGCTGGCCCCGGGAATGCCGCGGCTCAAGGAGTGGGCCTACGCCGGTTCCCTCGCTGTCTATCTCGGCGGCGCGGCCTCACATCTGGCGAACGGCAATCCACGCAAATTCGCCATGCCCGCAACGGTTCTCGCCGGATTCGCGGCCGCTTCATGGGCGCTGCGGCCGACGGCGCGCCGCGATCCGAGTCCCAACCCGATCGGGGCGACCTTGCGGATCGGGCGGGGCATTTTGCACGCCCTGGTCTCCGCACCGCCGCCGGAAGCGGCGCGTCCGTGAGCGTCGGCCTAGGTGGCGCAACCGATCCATACCGTTCCATCAGGAGAAACCCGTGACCCTCGACATGACGACGATGTACGCCATGCACAACGCGCTGCGGCGCGAACTCGAATACATCGCCAAAATCGCCGATCGGATCGATGATGATCCGCGCAAGATTCTCGCCACCGCTGCCGGTTGGCAAATGTTCACCAAAGGCCTGCTGGTGCATCACACCGCCGAGGATGACGCACTGTGGCCGGTGATGCGGCAGACGCTCGCCGAGCGACCCGACGAGTTGGCACTGCTGGATGCCATGGAGGCCGAGCACGGCGTCATTGAGCCGTTGCTCGATCAGATCGACGCGACTTTCGCCGATCGAGACAGCGGTCCGGAACAACTGGGCGGTCTGCTCGATGCCCTGGTCACCGGGTTGACCGGGCACCTGAAGCACGAGGAGGGCGAGGCATTGCCGCTGATTCAGGCGGTCGTGACGCCGGAGCAGTGGCAGGCGTTCGGTCAGCTACACGGCAGTCGCATCGGTTCTGATGCGCCGCAACACATTCCGTGGCTGCTGGACGGCGCCGACGAGCATGCGGTCCATGTGCTGCTCGCCCCACTGCCGGAGCCGGTGCGTGCTGCGTATCGCGATCAGTGGCAGCCCGCGTATGCCGCGCTCGATCGGTGGAGTGCGGGCACGGCGACCCAGTGAAGGCCGCAAGCCGCCCTCGGACCCGGGTATTCAGGCCGAGGGCGGTGCGTCGGCGGTTCGAGGCTCGCAGTGCCGACTCGCCGAGCTGCGATTAAAGTACCGGACGGTATTGAGATGAGGGCATGTGCGATCACGCTGGGTCTTGCCGGACCCGGCGGCGTCGACGGAAACCTGAGATCGATGAGGAGAACCGTCGGATGCGCACTCCTACCTATGGCGAGGTCGAGGCGGCCGCCGCACGTATTGCCGGGGTAGTCCGGCCCTTGACCATCGCGCCGATGGGCAGGCAATCGGATGACCAGCAGGTGGCTGGCTCCCTCCGGCCGTCGACCGAGACGGGCGGCGCCGAAATTTTCCTGGGACTCGAATTCCTGCAGCACACTGGATCTTTCAAGGCTCGCGGCGCGGCCAACCTGATGGCGGGACTGATCGAAACTCGGACCATGCCGGATGCCGGTATCGTGTCCGCTACCGGCGCCAATGCCGATATCGGATTCGCTTGGGCGGCAAGGGCGTTCGACGTGCGGGCGACGGTATTTCTGGCCGGTTCGACGCCTCGGGCCAAGGTAGCGCGGCTGCGTGGGTTGGGCGCCGAGGTTCGATTGGCAGGCGAAACGCAGGACCACGCAAGGGAATCCGCTCACGAGTTCATGGCGAGCACCGGTGCGATCGACGCCTACACCTACGACGACAACCTGACGTCGGCCGGCGCGGGCACCATCCTGCTCGAATTCGTTGACGCGGTAGCCGGGTTGGACACAATCGTCCTCGCAGTTGGCGCGGGCGGCATGTTCTCCGGAATCGCCGCGGTCGCCGACCATTTCGGCATTCGAGTGGTCGGCGCGGAACCCGATGGCAGCCGGGCGCTCAATGCCGCATTGGCTGCCGGCACGGTGCTCGACGTGGACGTGGATTCCATCGCCGCCGATTCTCTCGGCGCGCCAAGGGTTTCTGCTGCCGCGCTGGCCTGGGCCAAGGCCACAGACGTGCGCTCGGTAGTCGTCGACGACGAAGCGATCGTACGGGCGCGGCGGCAGCTGTGGGAGCGGCATCGACTCGTCGTCGAACACGGCTCGGCGACCGGCTTGGCGGCGCTGGCTACCCGGGCATACCAGCCACGCGACGGTGAACGAATCGGTGTCGTGCTGTGTGGAGCCAATACCGATCCCAGCGACCTGGTCGACTGAGCGATCCGTCGCGGGCCTCGGCCCGCGGTCCGAGCGCAACGCCGTGCCGAAATACGCATCCGCATCGGTTCGATATCCCACAACGGACGCCTGAACCACGCGCGATTGTGTTCAGGCCGAAAGAAGTTGACTTACGCGCTGGTGCGAAATGCCTATCAGTGCCGCGATGTCGCGCACGGGCAGCCGCTTCGCGGCCAGTTCCTTGGCCAGCGCCGCCGACTTCGCCGTGATCTGCTCTTGAATGTCATCGGCCTTGGCGCGCAGTGCGCGCAGCTCCTCGGACCGTGCCAGCGCCTCGGTGGTCAGTCCGACATCATCGAGGACCACGCGGACCTCGACATTCGACGGTGCGACGTCCATGGTCACGGCGATGTAGTCCCTGGCTTCGCGCTCCACTTCGGACAGCCGCCGTGCTTGGGTCAGCGCGTCCTCGCCGAGTTCGGGAATGGCCAGTGCCCACCACCGGCCCTCGCGGGATACACGAACTGTGTAGGCCATCAGGCACCTCCTTGACAGTCGCACGACATGATCGCCTTGCGAATCACGCGGACCACGCCGGGACGTATCGTGCGATGTCCATCTGGAACCGTGATCGTGTGTCGACCATCGCAGCATTGCCAAAGGCTGTGGCTACCCTTGGCATCGCGCTTGCGGCTCCATCCGGCATCGGCCAACTCCTTGATGATTACACGAGTAGCGTGTTCCGCAATCATCAGTATTGTCTAGTTGATAGACGAAGACAAGTCTAGCAACTAGACGCTTGATCTGAACGGGCCTGGAATGCCCACCGCGCAGTGGGCTATCGGGCTCGGATCGGGTCCGATTTCTTCCAGCCGTTGACCGTTGCGACGGTTGTCGCAATGGTCGCGGGCTGGGCGGTGGGGGCGTAGGGGGTGAACTTTTCCAGGGAGCCCCAGTCGCGCTTCCAGTCGTGGTCGAGGTAGGTGGGGATGGTCTGGGACTTCAGCAGCAGTCCGGTCCAGCCGAGCGGTCCGCCGCCGATATCGTCCTGCCAGGCATTGGCGGCGTCGGAGCCGACGCGGTCGGGCAGGATGCGCCAGTTCGGGACCTCGGCGACGCCGTCGTGGTGGTCGAACGGGCGCTGGCAGGGGAAGGCGAGGCCGACATGCCAGTCGAGCAGGACCGGATCGGTCCGGCCGACAACGGAATTCAGGGTGGCCAGCTTGGGCAGCCGGGGCGGGGTGACGGCCAGCCACTGCTTCTTGGTGATGTCGTTGTCGACCGCGACCAGCCGCACCGCATTGACCTCGGTCGGCAACTTGTCCAGTGGCACACGGAGATTGCGCCAGGACGGGGCGGGCCCGATATCGAGCGGATCGACCGAACCGAGCGTCTGCACCGCACCGTCGGCTCCGCGCACGCCGTACTCCAGGTGCAGTTCCTGTCCGTAGGTGACAACGCCGTCGGCGTCGACCGAGCGGATGCGGCCCGCCGCGGTAATGGCGAGCACCCGGTAGGCCGGATCGTTGCGCATGCTGTCGGTCAGATCGAGCCGGTACCACTGTGAGGTCAGCTTGGCCTGCTGTTGCTCGTTCTCCTGGTAGCTACCCATGATCGGGGTCCGCGTCGGATCCAGTCCGAAGGGCAAGGCCACGGTGCTGCCGTTGATTCCGGCCTGCTGACTGGTGCCGCCGCCGGTACCGGCGCCGGTGGTGTTGGTGGTCTTGTTCTTCGAATCCTTATTGACCGAATTCGCACCGCCGGTCACCGTCTCCTCGGCATCGGCGGTGAGGTCGGTGGCCACGCCGCTCGGGGTGAATCCCTTTGATTCCGTCGACAGTCCATCGGCGGGGGAGCCGGTGTAGGGGAGCAGCAGTGAGTCGGCGGTATCGGTCTCCACCAGCACCTCATTGGCGAGCGCGCAGGTATTTCCGTTCAGCGATTGGAGATTCGACTTCGCGATCGAGTACGCCGGGTACTGCGTGACCGCCGCCTTGGCCAGCGAGGCAACCTCGAACAGTACGAGCAGCGCAGCCGCGATGGTCAATGGCGCTGAGGCATAACGCTCGAAACGGCCCGGCGCATCGGACTTCTCGCGGTAGGGCTCGCGATAGTGCAGCCACACCGCGGCCACCAGCGCAACCGCGCTGAGCCCGAGGAACAGTGTGGAAAGGCCCTTGCCCGCGATCAGCGGCGCCTTATCCCACCACGGCACGCCGTAACTGGAGACGTACCACCAGCCATTGGAGCCGGTGAAGGTGATCGCCAGCAGGAACAGCACCGCCGCCGCGAACAGTGCGCGGTTGCGCGGTGAGCGAATCCCATTGGTGCCGACCGCGACCGCCGCGAGCGCGGCCAGTGACCCGGCCAGTCCGGCGTATACGCCGAAGTGGTGGGTCCACTTGGTCGGGGTGAACATCATCAGCAGCAGCGAGGCGAAGACAATGCCGAGAATCCGCACCGACGGCCCACGCGACGTGCCGGGAATCCGCCCCTTCCGCAGCACCTGCAGCACACAGACCAGCAGGCACAGCAGCATGATCAGCACACCGAAGCGCCGGGCCAGCGATCCGTCCGGCGAGAGCATCAATAGCGAATCCCAGCGGGTCCGTTCGTCGAACCAGGCCACATTCGGCCCGACCAGGGTGCGCACCCGGGTCGCTTCCATGACCGTCGCCAGCGTCTGATCGGCGAAAACCACAACCAGCACGAGAGTTCCGGCCGCGAGTCCCGGCGCGAGCAAGGCCGCGTAGCGGAAGACGGAGGCCAGGCGCGAGGTGCTGTGATCGGCCGGAGCGGTGGCAGTCCGAGGTTCGGTATCGGCCAGGGTTCCCGCGGCATCGCGGGCCCGCCGGATAATGATCTGCAGCATCGGCCGCGACCCCGCGATCAGCGCCGCGACACAGATCAGCCCGGTCGGACCGGCCGCCAACGAGAATGCCGCGATCAGCACACCGACCGCGGCGGGCAGCAGCCGCCCGGTGGCAATGGCCCGCTCGATCGAGCACCAGGTCAGCAGCGCGCCCGCGGCGATCAGCGGTTCGGGGCGCAGTCCGTTGTCATAGGGCAGCCAGAAGGCGAGGAAGACCAGCCCGGCCGTCCACAGCGCGACCTTATTCCTGCGCACCCGGGCGCCCAAGCGCGGCAGCACCTCTCGGCTGATCACCATCCAGCACACGATTCCGGCGGCCAGCGTCGGCAGCCGCATCCACGGGCTGGCATCGGAGATCTTGGTCATCCAGGCCAGTACCTCGTAGGACCAGCCGAACGGGGCCTCGGGCACCGCGAACCACCGGTAGTAATTGGCCATGTACCCGGAATGTTCGGAGACCCGGGCCATATTCAAGATGTAGCCGTCGTCAGAGGTGTTGGCGCCGATGAAATGCCACAGCACCAGGATGCCGAGCACCGCGGCATCGGCCAGGGTGAACCGCCACCAGTGCGCGGGCAGGAAGCGGCGGGCCCGCCGTCCATCGGCATTGTCGAGCAGATGCAGTGCGATCAGCGCGATGATCGTGCAGACCGCCGCGGCGATCATGGCACCGAGTTTCAGTGCCGACGGTGTCGAGGAGAAGCGTGCGTCGATATCGGCGTGCAGTTTCGCGCCATCGAGCTTCCCGGCGTCCAGATCGGTGAAGACGCCGACCACCTGCGGGCGGATATCACGGGTGACGGCATTGCGGAACGGCGTACCGTCCTGGCGTTTCACACCGACGAATTCCACCGTGGTCGCCGCCGCCGTCGAGTCGATGGTGACGGACTCGCATCCGGCGATCTCCGCGACGGGCGCCGACAGCAGCGGAATATCGCGCTGCAGCACCGAGAGCGTGCCATCGGCGATCGAGACGACCAGCCCCTTGGCGCTCGCCTGACCCGACGCGACCGGAATGGTCGACACAACCGTGCCCGGCCCGGCGGTGACCACCGAACACGGCAGCGTCGCATTCAGCCGCAGCGGCACATACGACACCAGTGCGGCCTCGACGCTGGTGCTGCCCGCCTGCGGCCAGTCGAGCGCGGCCTGGTCCTGTTTCACCGGCAGCAACGGTGTCAGCAGCGCCAGCACGAATCCGAGAAGTCCGGAGACGAGGGCGATCAAGCGGTTGCGGGTGAACGCCGCAGAAGTTCGGTCCGGTCGCACGAGGGACCATGCTAACCACCCCCGCTGGTGACCCCCGCCACCGAGATGATCCATGCTCCGCACTCTGGCTAGCGCAGCGGCCGGACGTCCCAGAGCCACACGTCATCGACCTGTCGCGGCGCGAGGTCGAGCAGTTGGGTCATGGTGGTGCGCAGCACCTCGGAATTCTTGGTCGCGGGCAGCACAACCACATCGGCCTCCCAGAAGTGCAGATCGTCCAATGCCTGCGCCCGGGTCTCGGCGTCGATGGGCGGGACGTCGCCGGTGTCCTGGGCGCGGACCAGTAGGGCGGTGGTCGGGCGGAAGTCCGGTCCGTAGATGCCCTTCTTATTCGCGCCGGTCGGGCCGACGAAATAGCCTCCGGCCAGCGGGAAGTCAAAATTCGCGTCGGCCTGCCAGCGCAGCGCCTGCGCCCCGGCGGGGCGCGGTGGCGGCACCAGCACGACCGAACCGCCGCTCACGTACTGCCGCACGGTCCCGTCGGCGAAGAACTCCGGCGTGGGCGCGCGCTCGATCACCGGAAGGATTGTCGGGGCGAGCGGAACCAACGCCAGGACCAGCGCCGGGAACCAGGCCAGCGGCCGCCAATCGACCGGTGACCGCCGCCACCAGGTGACCGCCCGCTGTGTCGCCAGCGCCAGCACCGCCGCGATGGCCGGAATCGCCGCCATGGTGAGCCGGGTCTCCAGCACGGTATTGAGCAGCGGGACCTTTTCGGCCCACTGCCATGGCAATTCGACTCCGGTCGATTGCTTGCCCAACATGGCAACAGCACCCAGTGACAGCACACCGAAGACCACGATCACCACGGCCGCGGCCCGGACCACCCGGTCGCGCCAGAATAGCGCGACCGTCACGACCAGCAATAGCAATAGCGGCCAGCCGAAGTAGGCGTTCTGCTCGGTGTCGTTGATGGCCACATACTGTCCCGGCGCGAACAGCCCACCCAGCGATTCGGAGGGGAACTGCACGATCGCCTTCAGATCGTTGCCCATCGGCCCGTGATCGATCGAGCGATAACTCTGCGGCCCGAAGAACTGCCACCACAGCGGAATCTCGGTGAGCATCAGGGTGATCACCGCCGCCAATGCGACGGTCGGCGCGACCGCGCGCAGCACCCGCCAGCCGGTGCGCGGTGTGTGCAGGTAGTACACGACGGCGAACAGCCCGAAGGCGAGCGCGAAGATCAGCAGCGGTTCCTCGCCGAGTGCGATCTGCGTCGCGACCAGCAGACCGAGCGCGACCGCATCGCGAACTCGCCTGCGCGGTCTGGTCTTTGCGATGCTCGCGCCGGAGTCGTCGGCCGGGTCCGCCGTCGCTCGGCGTGCGATCCGGATCAGCATCAGGGCGATGACCGGCAGAAGCACCAGCATTACGAAGTTCGGGTGCGCATTGGCGTGCGAGATCATCGCGGGCGCGAATCCGCAGAACAATCCGCCGATCGCGGCGGCGAACCGGGACCGCACCAACTCCCGCGAGAACAGCCAGTACCAGGCGATGGCGGTGCTGGCGAGCCCGACCGTGAGAACGAGTACGAAGGTGACCGTCGGCCCGAACAGCAGCGTGACCGGCGTCAACGGCACCCCGACCCCGAACATGGCGGTATTGGCCATCATGTTCACCCCGGCCGGGAAGTTCTGCAGATTCGTGCCGAGCGGATTCTCCAGATGCGCCACCGAATGGGCGGTGACCGCAAAGAACCACTCCCACATGGTCTGGTCCTGACCACTCTTGATCAGATACCCGCTGTGGGTATTGCGCCACTGCCCCGAGAGCACCGTGACGGCCAGCGCCAGATAGCCCACCGAGACGACCAGATCACTCCGGCCGACCCGGGTCCGTCTCCGTGTCGGCTCGGCCGTTCGCTGATCAGGTCCAGGCCCGCCAGCCGGTGTCGATCCCCTGGTGACGACGCCTATTGCCGGTGGTGCCTCGATCCGCAAAACAAACTTCTCCCGTTATCGGTTAAATCAGCCGTTCAGCTCCCCCGCCTCCCCGCGCCTTTAAGCCAGACTCAGGTGCCCGCGACGTATTGTCGGCGGCTGGCGGTGTGGTGCTGGCTGAGTTAGCTGGTACCCGGTGAGTTACCCATGTCCTTGCTAAATCAGTCGTCGCCGGGCTCATGATATGCGGCACATCGGGCGCGCGTCGGTCAGCGATTGACCACGACCAGGGTGAACGGGCCGATAACGGTGGTGGTGAAGTGCGGGTCAGCGAAGAGTTTCTTGGGGAAGCTCACCGTGTAGCGCTTCACATTGGGGTCGTTGGGGTAGACGTCCTTGGCCAGGCGCAGGGTGTAGTCGTCACCGCTGCTGCGGAAGAGGAACGCGTCCGGCGCGCGCCATGGGCTCTTGTTCAGCGCGTCGACCAGCGCGGTGGGGGAATCCAGCTTGCTCCAGGCCTCGATGGTCGCGGCGCGGCCGGCGAAATCGGCGAGCGGGTTCGCGTAGTGCGAGGTGAGTGCCTGGAAACCGTAGTACGGGTAGAAGGAAAGGAAGCTCGTATCGGCGGTGAGTACGACCGAATCCGAGCGTGGTCTGCCGGTCTGTGCGAGCAGTGCCGCATCGATATCGCGGTAGTGCGCCGCCGCGCCGGGAGCCCGCTTATCGGCGCGCTCGCCATGGCCGTCGGTATCGGTGTAGGCGGTGGTGATCTCCGGCTTCAGCACCCGCGGGATGTCCTGAGTGAACGCGAGCGCGCCGACGACGGCGACCACGACCACCGCGATCTTGAACCGCCCCGGCTCGTTCAATGCCCGGTAGGCCTCCCGTGCGCACTCGACGAAACCGAAGGCACCGGCCGCCGCGAGCAGCACCTCGAGCACCGGCGTCAGCCGGAACGAGAGCAATGTCGTGCCCGCCACGGTCGCCGTCATCGACAGCAGGCACCACAGGTAGATCGCCACCACACCGATGCCGAGCGCCTGCGCCCGCCGTGACGATCCGGCCCGCAGCACCAGCCAAGCGGTCCCGAGCAGGAAGAAAGCGCCGGGCAGCGAGAACTCCGCCATCGGCAATGGCAACTCCGCCCCGCCTTCCGGCAGATAGTGGAACGCCGTCCCCGAACTCGGCATCGTCCCGCTGAGCATCTTCAGTACGAAGGGCAGCCACACGACCAGCGCGACCACACCCGCGATCGCGCCGATCGCCACCAGCCGGACCAGCGGCGGCACCGCCGCCCGCCACACCGCGCGCGATCCAGCGCCGCGCCGAGACCGGTTCACCGCGAGCCCCGCCGAAACCAGACCCATCAGCCCGACCGCGAAGGCCGCCACCACGAAGTACAGCGTGTAGAACGAGGCCGCCATCCCGAGGAACAGACCGGCGCCGAGCACCGCACCCCAGCCTCCGGCCGTTTCGGTACCTGCGGGCTTTGCGCCGCGATCCACACCACCGTCATCCGCGCTGTCGACCGACGCGGCTGCGCCATCCCATGCTGCGGCGCTGCTCGCGATGCCATCGGTACTCGGTGCCGCAGCGTGACCTGACGTGACAGCGCCACCGGTCGCCGCTTCGACATCCGATGCCGTGCCCGCAACGGCGCTGGTCACCGCGCTCGACACCGCGAGCGGGCGGTACAGCGCACCCCACGCGAGTACCAACGCGGGTGGCAGCAGCAGCACGATGACCGCGCTGTAGGCCTCCGGCGACGCGTAGGCCACCGTCACCGCGGTCGTCGCCGCGCTGACCCCGATCGCCCAGTCGGCGCGAATCAGCTTGGACCACAAGACGTATGCGATTACCGCGACGACCGCGAGCGACCCGATCGCATACGGCTTGAACGCCTCCCAGCCATCCATCCCGAGCACATTCGCCACCCGACCGCCGATCCAGAACCAGCCCGCGGGATAGAACGGGGGCAGGTCGGCGTAGGTCATATCGTGCAGCGCCGCGCTATCGGTCAGCCGCGTCAGATATTCGGTGCGGAATTCCTGATCCACCGAGACACCGAACAGATACAGCTTGGTCGCCGCCAACGGCATTCCGAGCGTTACCGTGACGAACGTCGAAATCCCCACCCACGACAGCGCTTTCGCCACCCAGGGCCACCGCCGCGCCCGCACCAGCCAGATCGCCGCCCCCAGCAGCACCGCGGCCCCGACCTGTCCGACCGTGGTCAGCGCACGGGTCACATTGGACGAATTGAACGCTGGCCACTGCACCATCGAAAACGCCACTAGCCCAATGGCGGCCACCACCGTCGCGACCACCGCGGCCAGCACCGCCTCACCCACCCCGGAGCCGATATGCCGGACCAGCAGCGCCCCACGGCCGCGCTCCGGTGCGGAGTGCTCGGCGCGTTCTGCCGTGACTGTGCTCAACGGAGTGCTCCTTCGACAATGCGACGGCTCGAGGTCGGCTCCGAACTTGCCACGCCGCCCGGCCGCTCGCACGGGCAGGGTGCCGAATCCCGCATCGACCGGTCCCGGCGAACCGCGACGATGGTATCCACCGAAATGGCGCCGCGGCGTGCGCTGATGCCGGACTTTATGTCGGCGTCAGCGCTGGGCTGCCACGGAACCGCGTGTTGTGGATACAGACGAGCCGCACCTGTGCCGCGCAAGGCGTGCGCGGTGAACGAGGTGCGGCTCGGGGAGATCAGATGGGCAGCTTGCGGAAGATCGGGCGCGGGATATGGCGCAGGATCATCATCACCAGGCGGAAGGTGCCCGGTGCCCAGACCAGCTCCTTGCCCCGCTGCGACGCCGAAACCGCCAGTGCCGCGATGTCTTCCTTGTTGACGGTGAGCGGAGCCTCTTTGACGTGCGCGGAGAACCTGGTCCGCACCATGCCCGGCCGGATCACCAGCACCCGCGGGCCGTGTGGGCGCAGTGCCTCGCCGAGGCCGAGGTAGAACCCGTCCAGTCCGGCCTTGGTCGAGCCGTAGACGAAGTTCGAGCGGCGTACCCGCTCACCCGCGACCGAGGACATGGCGATGATCCGCCCGAAGCCCTGCTTCTTCATCTTCTCGCCGACCAGCACGCCGACCGAAACCGCCGCGGTGTAGTTGACCCCGGCGACCTGTACGGCCTTGCGCTGGTTCTGCCACAGCTCTTCCGGATCGCCGTCCAGCGCGAAGGCAACAATGGCGACATCCACATCGCCGCCGTCCCAGGCTGCGTCGATCACCTTCGGGTGACTGTCGGTATCGAGCGCATCGAAGTCGATGGCATCGACTTCGGTCGCGCCCGCCGCCTTCATCTGGGCGACGGCGTCCTCGCGCAGCGGATCGCCCGGCAGTGCGGCCAGAATGATGCGCGCCGGACTCTTGCGCAGGTACTCGGCGCAGATCGCCAAGCCGATCTCCGAGGTTCCGCCCAGCAGCAGAATGGTCTGCGGGTTGCCTACGGCATTAATCACTGGAGCTCCAGCCTTCTCGCCATATCGGACATGAATACGCCTGTGGGATCGACGCTTCGGCGGATCTTGATCCACTCGTCGATCCGGGGGTACATCTGGTGGAAGGTCTCCGCGGTGGTGCGGGAGTCTTTCGCGGTGTACAGCCGGCCGCCGAATTCCATGACGCGGCGGTCGAGATCGCTGACGAGCTCGTTGAGGCCGGGCCGGATCGGGAAGTCGCAGCAGATGTTCCAGCCCGGCATCGGGAAGCTCAGCGGAGCCGGGTTACCTGGACCGAACAGCTTGAAAACATTCAGCGCCGAGATGTGCCCGGACGCCTGGATATCGATGATGATCCGCTTGAATTCCTCGACCGCTTCGGTCGGCACCACGAACTGGTACTGCAGGAAACCGGCCGGACCGTACGCGCGGTTCCACTCCGCGATCATGTCGAGCGGGTGATAGAACTGCGTCAGGTTCTGGATCTTGCCGGTGTAGGTGCCGCCCATGGCGTAGTACGCCTCGCCGACCGCACCCAGGGTGAGCCGGTTCGCGGTGAAGCTCGGGAAGATATTCGGCACCGTCATCAATTGCGGCGCATCGAACTTCAGCGGATTCTTCTGCTTCTTCTTCGGCAGCTCGTCCACCTTGGCCAGCCGGCCACGCGTGATGCAGGCTCGACCCAGCTTCGGCTGTGGGTTCATCACGTCGAACCACGCGCTCGAGTAGGTGTAGTTCGCCTCGCTGCCGTCGCTGTGCGCGGCGATGGTCTCATCGAGCGTGGTGGTCTTCACGCCGTCGTTGAGGAAGTACGCCGTCTCGGTGGGCGCCATCTCGATGGTGGCGCGCAGGATGATGCCGGTGAGACCGTTGCCGCCGACGGTCGCCCAGAACAGCTTGGCATTGCGCTTGGGCGTGATGTGCTGCACCTGCCCGTCGGCGGTGAGCAGATCGATCGAGCGCACGTGGTTGCCGAAGCTGCCCTCGCTGTGATGGTTCTTGCCGTGGATATCGGAGGCGATGGCGCCGCCGATCGTCACCTGCCGGGTGCCGGGCAGCACCGGAACCCATAGCCCGAACGGCAGGGCCGCCTTCATGAGCTGGTCCAGGCTGACGCCGCCGTCCACGTCGACGATCCGGGTGTCCCGGTCGATCCGGTGGATATTGTTCAGCGCCGTCATATCGACGACCAGGCCGCCCGCGTTCTGCGCGTGATCGCCATAGGAGCGTCCCAACCCGCGCGCGATGATGCCGCGGCGCAGGTGGGCCGGCTTGGAGTCATTGTCCTCGGCGACCATGGCGACGGCCTTGGCGATCAGTTCGGGATCGCTGGTCGAGAGCACTTCGGAAGATGTTGGTGCGGTGCGACCCCACCCGGTCAATGCCTTGGTCCGCGTCGGCAGCGTGAAGGTGCCGTCGGTGACATTGCCGGTGTTACCGGTTGTGGTGGCGGTCGGAGCTTTCGTGGACATCGGCATAGAGGCTACATGCATGAGCCGATATCCGGTCGGCGTCGCCGTACTCCCCAGTATGTGAGGTCCGACATGGGTTCCATCGCGCCGGACAAATGCCCAAGCGGTGCTCGGTCCGCGTGTTCCTCGTCACGCCGTTACGCTCGTCGGCGTGCAAGCCGAACCCCACCTGCCGCTCCCGGCCGAACTGCCGCCGGTCGACGAGTCTGCCGGCGCGAGCGACGGGCCCGAAGGAGGCAGCCTGCGCAAGCAGGTAGGGCCCCGGGAGCGCCGAATCGAAAACAGCACCGAAGTCGACCTGAAGACGCAGATCGTCCGCTTTACCCTCACCGGCGGCCTGTCGGCCATCGTCGACTACGGGATCTACAGCTTCCTGCTGAATCTGATCGGCCTGCCGGTCAGCGTCGCCAAGTCGATCAGTTTCATTGCGGGCACCACCACCGCCTACCTGATCAATCGCCGCTGGACCTTCCAGGCCCCGCCGAGTCGCGCCCGGTTCATCGCGGTGGTGATCCTCTACGCCGTCACCTTCGCCGTCCAGGTCGGCATCAACCAGGTGCTCTACGCCACCCTCCCCGGCGATTGGTGGCGCCAGCCGCTGGCCTTCGTGATCGCTCAGGGCACCGCAACGGTCATCAACTTCATCGTCCAGCGCGTGGTCATCTTCAAGCTTCGCTGAGGGAACCCGCCGGATCAGCGCGGAACCAGGACCTCGCCGTTGGCCTGCGCCTTCGCGCCGAAGTAGTCCCCGCCCTTCGCGCGCACATTGTCGGTACCCCAATCCCGCTGCTCCCGTGCCGCGGGCACCAGGTGCGGGATGTGCTTGCGGCAGTGGATGTACGCCTCTTCGACATCGACGACCACCCAGCGCTCGGCGGCACGTCCTTTGACGCTCTTCGGGAGTTCGGGCACGGTGTGGCGCAGTGCGGGATCGTCGACGATGCGGGCCGAGCCGTTGATGTGCAGTCCGATCAGGTCCTGGACGAAATCGATTAGCAGGATGCCTACGTGCGGGTTCTCCAGGATGTTGCCGAGGCTGGCCATGACGCCGTTGCCCCGGTATTCGGGGTAGGCAATCGTGCGTTCGTCGATCACGTGCAGGAAACCGGGCAGACCGGCACGGAAACTGGCATCGCATTCGCCGTGTTCATCCGCGGTGGCGATGAAGGCCATATCCATCCTGGCGATGAATTCGATCATCGTCGGATTCAGCCGATCGAGCACTTGGTCCTGGTAGAAGCGTTCGGCCCGGTCCTGCGTGCCGTACCTGTCCTGTAGTTCGTGCTCGCCGTCACTGCCACAACTTGTACCGGGCATCTGCGCCCCCTCTGGTAGCTGGAATCCGGCACGGCTCAGTAGGTTCCGCGCTGAACCTCGCGACTAAACCGAAATTTCGTCCATTTTAGTCCGGCAAAGCAGCAAAATCCACGTTGAGAATGCACTGAATGTTTGGTTAGCGCAAGGGTTTCCATGAGTTAGCCACAATCCGACCGGCCGGGATCTTATGCGCGGCCGGTCGGATTCGGGATGAATTCAGGCGGGTGTCAAGGTCACCGGAACGCCATTGAAGACCGCATTCCCGGACGGCACGTCAACCACCGAATCATCGGTCAGCACATTGGCATTCACCCCGGCGTGCGCCCTGGCCACCGGCTGCGCACTATCGGTATGACCCCACCCGTGCGGCAGGCTCACCACCCCCGGCATGATGGCCTCGGTCGGCTCCAGCGGCACGGTCAGCGCCCCCGCGGCGGACTTCACCACGGCGGTAGTGCCGAGCCCCAACCGCGCCACATCCGCCGGATTGATATGCAGCGTGCAGGTATTCGATCCGCTGACCAGCGTGGGGATATTGTGCATCCAGCTGTTGTTGGATCGCAGTTGCCGCCGTCCGATCAACACCACTTCCGGCGCGGCGTCGGCGAGCCGGGCGCGCATCCGCGCGACATCGTCCAGCAATGGCTGCGGCGCCAACTCCACCTTCTTGGATGCCGTCCGCAGCACTCCCGGCAGTCGCGGTTGCAGCGGACCGAGATCGACGCCGTGCGGATTGTCCAGCAGCACCCGCAGATTCAGCGTGCTGAATTGCTCACGGCGCTCCCGGGGCCCTTCGTGGTTACGCAAGCTACCGCCTCCGGGCCCGTCGCTCGCGCCGGCATTCCATTCGCCATACGGCCCGAGCCGCAGCAGCATATCGATACGCTGCTCGGTGCTGTTCGCCCCGATGAGTTCGGGCCGCCGCTCCGCCATACCCGCCTTGTGCAGTGTGCCCGCGATGACCAACTCGTCCACGGCGGTCAACGGATCCGATCCGTCGGCGCCCGAATGCGGCTGGCCGGTCAGCGCTGCCCCGAGGCGCACCAGCACCGCGGCCTCCGAGGGTCGCTCACCCAGTGGTACCAAGGGCGGTGAGTACCGCGCGTAATTGCGGACCGCGAACTGCAGCAGCGCGAAATCGTAGTGCGGCGATTGCACCGGCCGCGGCGGTGGCAGGATCACATCGGCATGGCGGGTGGTCTCGTTCAGGTACCGGTCCACGCTCACCATGAATTCCAGCTCCGCGAACGCCGCATCCAACCGCGGCCCGCTCGGCGCGGACAGCACCGGATTCCCGGCGACGGTGACGAGCGCGCGCACCTGTCCGGCCCCGGGCGTGATGATCTCATCAGCCAACGTCGCCACCGGAAGTTCGCCCATCGCCTCGGGCAGCTCGCGCACCCGGCTGGCCCAGCGCCCGGTGCGGAACGGTTTGGTGCGATTGATGCCACCGGCCGCGGCATTCGCGAACATGGCGCCGCCGGGTCTGTCCAAATTGCCGGTGAGCACATTGATCACCTCGACCAGCCACTGCGTGACCGTGCCGAATTCGGCTGTGCAGGTCCCGATGCGCGCGTAGACCGCCGCGGTCGGCGCGGCCGACAGCTCACGGGCGAGCCGCAGTACCGTTTCCGCGGGTACGCCGGTTCGCTGAGCGACCACCTCGGGAGTGAAATCCGCGGCGGCGTTGCGTACCTCGTCCAGTCCCGCCACCTCGACCCCGATATCGGTCAGGTTTTCCGCGAACAGCGTATGCACGATCCCGAACAACAGATAGGCATCGCTACCGGGCCGGATGAACAGATGCTCATCGGCGAGCTTCGCGGTCCTGGTCACCCGGGGATCGACCACGACGAACTTGCCGCCACGCTTGCGCAGCGCCTTCAGCCTGCCCGGGAAGTCCGGTGCGGTACACAGTGATCCGTTCGACTCCAGCGGATTCGCGCCGAGCATGAGCAGATAGTCGGTGCGATCCAGATCCGGCACCGGCACGGTCAGTGGATCCCCGAACATCAATCCGCTCGCCACCTGCTTGGGCATCTGGTCGGCGGTGCTCGCCGAGTACAGATTCTTGGTGCCGAGCGCCCGGATCAGCACGGGCACATACAGCGCCCCCGCGACCGTATGCGCGTTCGGATTGCCGAGATACAGTGCTGCCGATTGATTTCCGTGCTCGGCCACGATCGCCGGGAACCGCTCGGCGATCAGATCGAATGCCTCGTCCCAAGAGGCGGTGCGCCAGGTATCGGTGGCCCGATCCCGAATCATCGGGTCGGTCAGCCGATCCGGATCCTGATCCAGATGTCCGAAGCTGGCCCCCTTGGGGCAGATGAACCCCCTGCTGAACGGATCGTCCCGATCACCGCGAACCGAGGTCACCCGGTCACGACCAGCCGAGTGGTGATCCGGTACCCGAGCAGCCGCCAGCTGAGCAGCACACAGCCGATGAGCACGCCCAGGTTCAACACCAGCCAGGTG
>NZ_JBEXLC010000122.1:0-26953 GCF_040609795.1 Nocardia sp. NPDC004604 | reverse complement strand
CGATGACGACTCGGAATGGTTCCGATTCGACCGGCTCTTCGCGGATCTGATGCGGCACCGGCTCGCCCGCCAGGACCCGCCGCGGCTGCGACGGCGCAGAACCTGCGCACCACCTCGATCGGGCTCTCCATCGGGCTCCCTCCTGCGCAATGATCAGATCATATGTCACGCCCTCCCGCCTCCATGGCCCCAACTGCCGAAGGCACTGAAATGCCGATTGTCGAGCGGAAGGTACTGATCGGACGTCGGTATCGTGGGGCAAGCGCTCGGCGGTGAGTGTCCATGGGAGGAGGGCGTGTATGCCCACGGTGCGGCGTTGTCGCGGAGCCGAGCCAGCCGCCGCCGATAGGTGCGTTCGGGAAGGCCGGCCAGCCGAGCGAATCTCGAAACCGGCAGTCCCGCTGCCGCTCTCAGGGCTTCGAGGTCAGCGAAGGGACCCTGATCCACCAAGCGACAACACCACCCGCACCTTGTCCTCGACCGGAATCTTCAACCGCCGTGACCTCGCCACAGACCGGCTCCTCCCTGGCTCGATGTGCTCGAAGCGTAAACCGAGCAACCCTGCCAGAAGTCTGACGCGGGAAAACGAGATAGACTCGAACATAAGTTCGAATCAAGGGGGTTGGAGATGCGGACGCTACGTCCTGCCGAGATCGCCGGATTGCTGGCCAGCGATATCGTCGCGCACCTGGCCACTATTGACGCGGCCGGATATCCGCACGTCACGCCCATCTGGTTTCTGTGGGATCAGCATGCTTTCCGGCTCACCAGTTGGGCCGGGCGTCCGCATCTGCGGCGGATACGGGCGAATCCGCGGGTCGGATTGGTGATCGATCGGGAGATCGGCAGGCGCGCGGACGGCCAGCGGCCGAACCGCCAGGTCCGGATCATCGGCGACGCCGAGTTGACCATAGACCCGGACGGTGTGTGGACCCAGCGCATCTGGGAGAAGTACGGCGGATCGGCGCTGGATCAGCAGGATCGCGCGCGGGTGCTGATCACCATTACTCCCGATCAGTTCGTCGCCATCGCGAGCGTCTGAGGCGGCGGCGAAAAATCTCGAGAAATCCGTGGCGATAGGTCGAAGGTGTCCGATCGGCTCCGACCAGTGGGTGACAGTAGGTCATCGACAACCCAAGGAGCCCACCATGTCGGTCAACACCTTCCTCTGGTTCGAAAGCAACGCCGAGGAAGCCGCCGCACGCTACACCGCCCTGATCCCCAACTCCCGCATCGTCGAGGTCAACCGCCACCCAGACGGTTCGGCCTTCATCGTGGCCATCGAACTCGACGGCCACGCCTACACCCTGATGAACGGCGGGCCCGGCCACCCGTTCACCGATGCCGCCTCGATCCAGGTCGTCGTCGAAACCCAAGCCGAGGTCGACCAACTCTGGGACGCCCTGGTCGACGGCGGCGAACCCGGCCCGTGCGGCTGGCTGACCGACCGCTACGGGCTGTCCTGGCAGGTGGTTCCCGCCACCCTGCCCACCCTCCTGAACGGTGGGAACCCCACCAAAACCGCCGCGGTCGCCACTGCCCTGCGGTCAATGTCCAAACTCGACGTGAAGGTTCTTCAGGACGCCTACGACCAGGCCTGATGCTCGACTTTGCGCACCGGGCACCCGTCCGAACCTCGACTCACGGGCTGCCCGGTGCACGGCGTCCAACTCCCGATAGATCATCGTGCGCCAGCCGTCGCTCAGGGCGACCGCGTCCAGAACCACGCCTGCCGACCGCAGCTCGGCAGTAGCACTGTCCGACCGCCGCGCCGCGAACCACCGGTCGGCGCGACGGGGTCCGAAGTCCTTGTCCGGCAGTCGACTTCGGCGGCGAGGTACCGCGCCTGCCCGCCACCATGGCATTGCGCGCCCGTCCGGATGTCGCCGCAGCACCGGGGACCGCGGCGACCCGTATCGGTCAGGACGCCGAAACCACCTCCGCGAAGACCGTGTCGAGGTCGCTCGCGGTGACCCCGAACGTCTCCCGGATCGCCGCATCGTCAACGGTGAACTTCCGGTGCGACATGTGATAGGTCTCGAACAACTCGCCCCAGAACGGATCGGTGAGGCCGAGCAGGGTCAGTTCGCGGTCGGACATCTCCGCTAGGCGCGGACTCGGGGCAGCGGCCGCGGCGGCGAAGCGTTCGGCGGCTTCGCGCAGGGTGCTGGTGATGGTCGGGGCGAGCCAGGCACGGCCCCAGGCGTTTTCGCTGCGCGTGACCGCCACCAGGGCGTCGGCGGCATCGCCGATCGCGGTGTAGGCGTGCGGCAGGTCCAGGTTCTGCGGGACCAGAGCGAGTTGGCCCGCGACCACTTTCGGCTGTACGAGCAGCGAGAACACCGAAAAGGCACCGGCGCCGAGGAACTGACCGGCCCTGACCTCGGTGACCCGCACCCGACCCGCATCGTGTGCCGCCTTGGCCTCGAGCCACATCCGGGCGCGCACCTGTCCTTTGTGTCCGGTAGCGGCCAAGGGCGTGTCGTCGGTGACCACGCCGTCTACCGGGCCGTAGCCGTACAGGTTGCCGAGCATCACGTAGTTCGCACCGGTCTGCTCGGCGGCCGACAGTATGGCGCCGAAGAGCGGCGGCACCGCCTCCGGCCAGGTGTGATACGCGGGCGTGGCGGCATTGATGACGGTATCGGCACCCTTGGCGAGGTCGGCGAGCGCGGTCGCGTCGACGGCATCGGCCGCGATGCGCTCGATATCCGGATGCTCCGGACCCGCGCCGCTGCGGCTGATCATCCGCACCCGGTCACCGGATGCGGCCAACCGGACGGCGGTTGCCGAGGCGGTGCCGCCCCGGCCGATGATGACATGCGAAGGCATGCGACTTCCCTTCTCAGACAAGACAATTCACACAATCGACGAGGACTTCGGAGCCGGTTGTCGATCGCGTGCCATCAACATTGCCGGGAGCGGGAGCGCTAGACTAGTGGCCGGTTAGCCATCTATCCCAAGGATTCAGCCATGAAGACCGTGGCCGTCGTCGCCGTCGCGCCGGTGAAGCCGTTCGAACTCGCCATGCCCGGAACCATGCTCGGCACGGTGACGGTGGACGGTGAGCCGTGCTATCGGATGGTTGTCTGCACCGCCGAACCCGGCGTGGTTCCCGGTGCGCTGGGCGGCTTCGATGTCGTGGTACCGCGCGGATTGGATGCGCTCGACGATGCGGATACCGTCATCGTGCCGAGCACCGGCAGTCGCGGCACCGCCGATGCGGCCACCATCGCGGCACTGCGCAAAGCCGTCGAACAAGGCAAGCGCGTCACCTCGATCTGCAGCGGCGCATTCGTATTGGCGCAGGCCGGGCTGTTGTCCGGACGCACCGCCACCACGCACTGGGGTCTGGCCGACGAACTCGCCGCGATGTTCCCGGACGTGACCGTGCGTTCCGACGCCCTGTTCATCGAGGATGGACCGGTGACCACCGCCGCAGGTGCCGCCGCCGGAATCGACCTGTGCCTGCACCTGATTCGCACCGACTACGGTGCGACGGTCGCCAATGCCGCCGCCCGCGCCGCTGTGGTGACACCGGTACGCCCCGGCGGCCAAGCCCAATTCGTCGACTCGCCACTGCCGCCCGAAAACGGCCTGTCACTCTCGGCCACCCGCACCTGGGCCCTGGAACGCCTCGACACTCCCCTATCCCTGGACGATCTGGCCACCCACGCCCGCACCAGCGTGCGCACCCTCACCCGTCGCTTCCACGAGGAAACCGGCCTCAGCCCGCAGAAATGGCTACTGCACCAACGCATTCAGCGCGCCCGCGAACTCCTGGAATCCACCACCCTGCCCATGGACCAGGTCGCCCGCCACAGCGGCATCGGCTCCGCAGAATCCCTGCGCCAACACATGATCCGCCACGTAGGCGTCCCCCCGAGCGCCTACCGCGCCTCCTTCACCCGCACTCCACACCGATCCGCGTAAGCAAACCCCGGGGCGGCCACGCTACACCTGAATGACAGTCAGCCCCGGCACGACAGAGGGAAATCCGGCGTCCTGAGTCACGACCGGCCATCCGTGTGCCATCGCAGTCGCGGCAATCCACGAATCGTTGATCTCCATCTTCGTCCCTGCCGCCTTGAGCCGCTGTCGCAGCAGCGCCCACGCCGCCGCCACACGCTCATCGATCGGAATCGGTTGCAAGCGTTGCGCAGCTGTCAAGGTATCCAGCCTGCGGGAACGGGACTCGTCATCGACGGACATCAGCACACCCCACCGCAACTCAGCGAAGGTGACCACGCTGACTGCCGATTCCTCCGGAAGCAGGCCGATGTCGATGCGGCGGTTACTTTCGTGCGCGATAAATACCGACGTGTCGAGCAGGCCGATGCTCATGCGCTCGCTCACCGCCGCAGACCTGCGGTGTCGTCCGTGGTCTCGGTCAACTCATCCGCAAGCTGATCACGCAGACCTGGATCGGCGAGCGGCAGATCAGCGAAGAATGCCTGCGTCGCCACAGTGGCCGGACGCTCGCGGCGAGGCACCAACAGGGCGACCGGACGCTCGTTGACGGTGACTTCGAGGGTCTCACCCGCCTCGACTCGCCGCAGCACCTCACTGACGTGATTGCGCAGTTCACGCACCGAAACCCGCTCAGGCTGAGACATGAATTCAATGTAGCATTTTTGCTACATTGTGCTACGGCTTATCGGTTCGCAATCTAATAGCACGTGCACGAACCAACTCTCGGGCGGTAGAGGGAACGCCTCGCCCGAGCACTGACTCCGGCCGTGGCCGAGTCTGGACCATTCTGCCGCACCGGCTGGAGCACATCGCATAGCAGATAACGACCTCGCAGACGGTAGAGGTTGTGCGAGGTAGTGACAGCCTGTTTGGGAGGTCAGGCCAGGGCGCGTGTCGGCGTCAACGCGCGTCGACGCGGGCCTTCGGGATTCCCAGGACCGGTAAGGCATGCAGGCCAGGTCCGGGGACGATGCTCGACATGTCGAGCAGTCATCTCATGCCCACGCGGTGGGCCGATATCGCTCAGCGGACCAGCAAGGTGATCGGCATGGTCGGGACAAGAAGCCGATTGGTGCGGGCCGTCACCGTCACCGTCGCTGTGTCGGGGCTGGCTCTCGGCTGCGGTGCGGATCTCGACCAGTCGCCGCCTCCGGGCAAGATCGTATTCGCTGGTGACCGGAACTCGATCTTCGTGATGAATCCCGACGGGACCGGGGTCACCCGCATCAGTTACGGCGCCTGTCCGAGCTTCGCCCCCGATGGCTCGAAAATCGTCGTCGGCGGGTACACGATCGCGGTCATGGATCCCGACGGCAGCAATGTCAGGAAACTCACCCACGGTGCGTCCACCTACCCCACGTTCTCCCCCGACGGCACCAAGATCGCGTTCACGCGTGGTCATATCGTCTACATAATGAATGCCGATGGCGGCGAGCCGAAGCAACTCAACCCCGACCCCGAACCGACCGGCCCCGTCACCAGCATCGACACCCCTTACGGCCCCATCCCCCTGCCAGCCCCTTACTTCCCGGTCGCGAACCCTGATGTCGACGGATCGACGGATCGTCCCGCATTCTCACCGGACGGTTCCAAGATCCTGTTCGCCCCCTCCTCCGGAGTTATCTGGGTGATGGCATCCGACGGAACCGGTGCACGGCCGCTGCTGCCGGACGATCCGAATACCAATCTCGCGCCGGTCTTCACCCCGGACGGAGCCGGGATCGTCTTCACCAGCTATCGCGCTCACAATGGCCGGTCCGGGATCTACGTGGTGGATGTTGATGGTCACAACATCCGACTGCTCAACGACGACGCGGCCTACCCGTCGTTCTCGCCGGACGGCACGAAAATCGTCTACACCCGATTCACCCCTGATCCAGCGTCCGACCAGGGAGCCGAGTTCCAGGAATTCTGGGTGATGAACCGCGATGGCAGCAATCCGCACCGTCTCACCGATCCGAAACAGTCTGCGCAGCACGATGTTTGCGCCAGCTGGGGCAGAGGAACCGATTCGTGATCGGGCCACGGAAGCCGCCGCCCTCTCTGGACAGTCGGAACTCGGTCCGCCCAGATCTACTCGGCGAGCCACACCTCGCCAGCGCCCGCCACGTTCCCGCGGAACGGGCAGCGTACGTCCAGAGCGAAGGACGCCCCGCCTGAGCACTGGCTCGGGCGGGGCGCCTGTCTCGAATTGCGTTAGGGGCGCTCGAATTCGCCACCACTCACGCCAGCGGTGAACGCATCCCACTCGGACGGCGTGAAGACGAGCGCCGGACGGCCGGGGTCCTTCGAATCGCGAACACCTAGGTGCCCCTCGATGAAGGCGACTTCGACGCAGTCCTTGCCTCCACCGCTGCGGCTGCTCTTGAACCACTTCGCCTCGGACACATCAACATTCACGCCATGTACTCCTATCGGTCAGCGGTGCTCGAACTGACCATCGTTCACGCCAGCGGTGAAGGCCGACCACTCGCCCGGGGTGAATACGAGCGCCGGACCGGTCGGGTTCTTGGAGTCGCGGACACCGACCACGCCGCCATCGAGGAACGCAACCTCGACGCATTCCGCACTGGCCCCGCTGCGACTGCTCTTGAACCACCTGGCACCGGATAGATCGATGTTCACCTCAAATGCTCCTTTGCTGCCCGCCGGAGCAGGCTCCTGCTGCTGGCCTCATCCAGCGTGGCTCGCTCGATGGCCTCGTACGCGCCAGCGTACCGCCGCAGGCTGACCGGTTTCTCGATGTACAAATCCCCAGCCAACGTCTCGGCGTACACCACGGTGCGTGCGTCCTCGCCAAACCGCAAGATGATGAAGGACCCGACAGAATCGCCGAGCGGGATGCCCGCCGTGAAAGGAAGTACCTGGACGGTGATGTTGGGGTGGGTGCTCATGTCGGCGACGTGATACAGCTGGGGAGCCATCACCCTGCCACCACCTACTACGCGGCGAATCGCGCCTTCATGAATGATGACCCGGAAGGTAATAGGGTTGACCTTGCGGGTGATGAGGTGTTGGCGCCGCATCTTCAGCTGGACGCGACGCTCGATCTCCTCGGTCGCCTCGAGCGGAAACGCGCTCCGCATGAGCGCACGGGCATAGTCGGGTGTCTGCAACAGGCCAGGGATCAGGTCGGGTTGGTACGTAGCGATCTCTTGGGCAGCGGCCTCCAGCCCTAAGTACATGACAAAGCTGGCTCGGACCGCGTCCTCGTACTCATGCCACCAGTTCTTCGTATTGGCTTGCATAGCAAGCCCTTTCATCGCCTCCGTCTTTTCCTCGTCGAACTCGTACAGTCGGCAGAGCGCCTCGATCTCCAGCGGCTGAAGCTTTTTCGTGATGCCCTTCTCGATCCGCAGCAGGGTCGGGGCCGAGCGGTTGATGTGCTCAGCCGCCGTGGCAAGGCTCATGCCCTGCTCTTCGCGGGCCTCTCGAAGGTACTGGCCGAGCTGACGCTTCGGCAAAGACTGCGGTTCGCCTGTTTCACCCATGCCCATCTCCCCGTCTGTGATGCTTCAATTTGAAGCAGCATCACGGATACATGTAATCCGTACAGGCCTTTTGCAGAACTTCCCGCGAAATTTCAGATCCGTGGCCCCGGGCTGCTTGCTCGGTGGTCTGCTGGATATGTGCCCGGCAGGGACAACGGCCATCTCGTCCTCGAGCAGTCCGCTTCCCCCTGAGGACATCCAGGGATTGCCGGGGCCAGGCGCACAACTACAGCATTCGAGGTCTGGGAGGTCGGCAGATGCCGAACCATGAGCTTCCACAACGAGATCCGTTCATTGGGCCGCCCATTCGCTACGTCGGTGCGTCGGCCGATGTGGTCGAGTTGTTCGCCCACGCGCTTCACGCGTGGGCAGCGCAGATCGCGCCCACCGAGTCGTCCCGCTGCCGGGGTGTCGACTACCTCGGCATCGGGCGGGCCAGTAGCGAGGTGCAGTGATGCGGCGAGATATGTTGCGAACCACCCGAACTCGCGCCGGCGACAAGATTGCGATGTGGCAACTGGTCAGTAGTTCGGCGCGCGTGCTGCGGGTGCAGTTCCCCCGCGAGTCGTTCACCGCACACCGGCTTCCGTCGCGCACCCCACTTCCGGAGGTGCAGCCCGGAACAATCCTGTTCGACGTAAATCCGGATCTGGCCGACGCGCGCGAGTTGCTGCCCGCGCACGACGACCTCTGGGACGTGGTGCGCAATGACTACTGGACCGCGCTGCTGCACGCGGCAGATCTCCCGAACTCGTCGGGGCACAACGCAGATGAATGAGATCCAGTCCCACCCAAACGAAATCTCGCCCGCCGTGGAGACATTGCTCACCGCCTTCCACGAAGACACCGGACGCAAACTCGAACTTGCTCCCACCAATAGCGTCACGCTGTGTCAGCTCGCGGACGGCTCACTATGTGTGGTGGGTGCGGACGGCTGGCTCATCGAGTACGACGACCTGGACGAGACCGACGTAATCGATGCCAATTGCCTTGCCTATGCGCTACGCCCGCTGACTTCCACAGGTAATGTGTTGGCCCGCATCAGTTCTCGGGCGGCAGCGCGATACCGGTCGGCAATCAGACGGACGACAGCCGGGTGCACACCGATCGGCTCGGCAACACCATCGGCTCCAGCCTCGTGCAGACGCTGCTGGAACAGCCCGTGGGCCAGCAGATACGACGCGATGAAGACGCGCTGCGCACCCGACTCACGAAGTTCGGCGACAACTTCCGGAACACGCGGTGCTCCGGTGGCGACATAGCCGATGCGAACCGGGACACCGAGATGTTCGGCCAGCATGTCCGCTGCGCGCCGAACATCTTGGCGCGCACGGGCATCCGATGATCCGGCCGCCGCGAAGACCACCGCATCACCCGGCCGCCATCCGGCCGCACGCAGCCGCATGGCCATAATGCGGGCCAGGGCCGGATCCGGTCCCATCGCCGGCGTGACGGCGACCTCGGGATGACCGCTCTCCGCCACCTCGCGCGGCACATCCTGGTAGACGTGATATCCGGAGGCGAGAAATGCCGGAACCACCACTGCGGGAACCGATTCCCCCTCGGCATCGGTCAGATCGCGCAGCACCTCCGCTGGCGATGGACCGAGTACGTCCACGAAAGCGGTACGCACCCAAGGCTTCTCGGAGGTTTCCAACCCGCGAACGTGTTCGCAACCCGGAGCCGTTATCACGGAAGGCTCGCTACCGCACCCCGAGATCACCGAAGCCTCGGCACCTCGCCCCGAAACCGCGGCGCCGTGCTCCCCCACCCCGCCGGCTGCCATCCCTCTGAGCTCCCGTGTCACCGCCTCGGCGAGCGCGGCGATCATCTGCACACCCCTGGTACTCCTGGTGCCGTGTGCGACCAGGACCAGGGCCGGAGCCGTCACCAGCTCCCCGCCGTCTGGGCGTACCTCGGCGCACGCGCCGGGGTTGCGATACCGGCGACCCGCGGACGTTCGGTAGCCACGGTGCGCGGGAAGTCGTCGGCGCATTCCGCGGCGTCCAGCGCGAGTCGGTAGCCCCGTTTGACCACGGTCTGAATGGCTTTCGGCGTACCCAGCCCCGCGCGCAGCCGCGCGATCGCGGTTTCCACGGCATGGGTGTCGTCACCGCCGCCGGGCAGCGCCGCGAGCAGGTCCTCCCGGGAGACGACCCGGCCGGGCTGCCGTGCCAGCGACCGCATCAGCGCCATCGGCGCCGGTGCGAGCTGACGCACCGAACCGTCGACCACCACGCAGGCACCGCGCACGCTGATCGTATGTCCGGCGGCCTGAATGCGATTGGCGCGCCGCGGCAATTCCTCGGCGACGTGCCGGGCCAGCGCACCGAGCCGGGCGCGTCCCGGCATCGAGGTCGGCACGCCGAGTTCCTCCAGCGGTGCCGCGGTGATCGGTCCGACGCAGGCGGGCAGCACCCGGCCGCGCAGGCTGTGCAGCACACTCTCGAGCAGCCCGGTTTCCTTGGCGCGCATCAACATCGACGCGACGGCGGGCGCACTGGTGAAGGTCACACAGTCCAGGCTGGAGGTGACGACGGCCTCGATGAGCTGGTCCATCGGCCCCTGATCATCCGGCGGCACCCAGCGATACACCGGGACAGCAACGACATCCGCGCCCGCGCAGCGCAATACCTCACAGAAGTCCGGTACCGGCTCCCATTCCGTTGTCGCGCCGTGCAATTGGACCGCGATCCGCACGCCCTCCACGCCCTCGGCGAGCAGATGGTCGAGCACCTCCGCGGAGGATTCCGAGGCCGGAGACCACTCCTCGCGCAGTTCGGCGGCGCGGATGGCGCCCTTGGCCTTCGGTCCGCGCGCCAGCATCCTGGTCGCGCCCAGCGTCGTGCGCAGATCCTCGGCGATGCCCCAGCCCTCGGCCGCTTCCATCCAACCGCGGAAGCCGATGCCGGTGGTGGCGACCACCAGTTGCGGTGGATCGGCGACGATCTCGCGGGTCACCCGCTCCAGCTCGTTGTCATCGGCCAGCGGAATGATCCGGATCGCGGGGGCCGCGACGATACCGGCACCCCGTCGAACGAGCAGCGTAGCGAACTCATCGGCCCGCCTGGCCGCGGTGACGCCGACCGTGAATCCGGCCAGGCAGGCGCCCGTATCGATTGTTGTCATGCCGATCCACCGTCCGTGGCGTCGAGTCCGGCGGCAACCGGCTCATTGGATACCGAAACGATGCCGTCGTCGACGCACACCGCATAAACCGGCAGCGCTGCCGAATCGTCGTCCAGGCAGCGCCCGTCCAACAGCGAGAAGGCCTGCTTCAGCAGCGGCGACGCGACGACGGGGAGCCCGCCGCGATCGCCGACGATCCCGCGCGACATGACCGCCGCCCGGCCGATCGGATCGATATTGCCGACGGCGTACAGAGTGCCGTCGGTCAGCAGGAACAGCGCGGCTTGGCGGCCGCGTTTCAGCAACACCGCAACGCCGCGGCCGGGGATCAGGTAGTCGAGTCGGCACGCCTGCGTCCAACCCGAGGGGGATGGCAAGTCGGCGGAGCCGACGGGGTGGGTAAACACAGTGGTAGCTGTGGCTATGCCGGTGGTGTCCATCACGGTCATCGGTGTCATCCTCCAAACGCCTTACCCATTGGTACCGGCGCCCTGTTTCTTCGGGGTTAAGCGGCTATTGCCCGCGTGTGGCGACCGGGACGTCCGGCATGCCCAACAAGACGGGCACCTTCCGTTCCCCGCTCTCATCGAACGAAATGGTCGGATCGGCCGCTTCGGGGGCATTGACAAAGGACACGAAGCGCGACAACTTCTGCTCGTCGTCGAGCACCGCGGCCCATTCGTCGCGATAGCCAGCGACATGCTGAGCCATGGCCGCCTCCAGATCGTCGGCGATGCCGAGACTGTCCTCGCAGATGACCTGCTTCAGGTAGTCGATACCGCCCTCGAGCGATTCCTGCCACGGCGCGGTGCGCTGCAACCGGTCGGCGGTGCGCACGTAGAACATCAGGTACCGGTCGATGTACTTGATCAGCGTCTCGTCATCGAGATCACCGGCGAGCAGTACCGCATGCTTCGGGGTCAGACCGCCGTTGCCGCCGACGTACAGGTTCCAGCCGTGCTCGGTCGCGATGACGCCGACGTCCTTGCCACGGGCCTCGGCGCATTCCCTGGCGCAGCCCGAGACGGCCAACTTCAGCTTGTGCGGCGAGCGCAGGCCGCGGTAGCGCTTCTCCAGCAGTACCGCCATGCCGACCGAATCCTGCTGGCCGTAGCGGCACCAGGTGGAACCGACGCAGCTCTTCACGGTGCGCAGCGATTTGCCGTAGGCGTGGCCGGACTCCATGCCCACATCCACCAGCCGCTTCCAGATCAGCGGCAGCTGTTCGACCCGCGCGCCGAACAGGTCGATCCGCTGACCGCCGGTGACCTTGACGTAGAGGTCGAATTCCTTGGCGATCTGGCCGATGGTGATCAGCTGATCCGCAGTGACCTCACCGCCGGGCATCCGCGGCACCACCGAATAGGTGCCGTTCTTCTGCATATTCGCCAGGAAGTGGTCATTGGTGTCCTGCAGCGCGGCCTGTTCGCCGTCGAGGATGTGCTCGCTCGAGGTCGAGGCCAGGATGGAGGCGACCGTCGGCTTGCAGATATCGCAGCCGGTGCCCTTGCCGTGCTTGGCGATCAGGGCGGAGAAGGTGCGAATGCCGGTGACCTGGACGATCTGGAACAGCTCGGCGCGCGACTGCGAGAAGTGCTCGCACAGCGCCTTGGACATCTGCACACCGGACTGCTCGAGCAGCTTCTTGAGCATGGGCACGCAGCCGCCGCAGGAGGTACCCGCGGACGTGCACTTCTTGATGCCCGGGATATCGCAGGCACCCTCGTCGATGGCCCCGCAGATCGCGCCCTTGGAAACGTTGTTGCAGGAGCAGATCTGGGCGTCGTCGGGCAGCGAATCGGCCCCGAGTTCGGCACCCGCCGGGGAGATCAGCGCGGCGGGCTCGGCGGGCAGCGGACGCCCGACCAGCGGACGCAGCGCCGAGTACGCGGTCGCATCGCCGACCAGGATGCCGCCGAGGAGGGTCTGCGCGTCATCGGAGACAACGAGTTTCGCGTAGGTGCCCTTTGCGGCATCGTGCAGCACCACCGATAGCGCGCCCTCGGTGCTCCCGTGCGCGTCACCGAAGCTGGCCACGTCGACACCGAGCAGCTTCAGCTTGGTCGACATATCCGCGCCGGGGAATTCACCAGCGCCACCGAGCAATCGGTCCGCGACGATCTCGGCGGTGGTGTATCCCGGAGCGACCAGGCCGTAGCAAACGCCTTCCACCGCGGCGCATTCGCCGATCGCGTAGATATTCGGATCCGAGGTCCGCAGACCCAGATCGGTAATGATGCCGCCGCGCGGACCGACCTCGATGCCGCTGTCGCGGGCGATCTGGTCGCGCGGGCGGACACCGGCGGAGAAGACCACGAGTCCGGCCTTGATCACCGACTCGTCGGAGAGCGTAATCGTCAGGCGCTCAGCCGTTTCCGCCGCCGGATCGGCTTCGACCGATGCGGTGCCGACACCGGTGTGCACGTGCAGTCCGAGGTCGGTGACCAGCTTCTCCAGGATGGCGCCGCCGCCCTCGTCGACCTGGGCGGGCATCAGGCGGGCATTGAACTCGACCACATGCGGTGTCATGCCGAGCAGCCGCAGCGCGTTGGCCGCCTCCAGTCCGAGCAGACCACCACCGACGACCACGCCGACCGCACCGGGTCCGGCCGCGGCGGCGGCCGCGCGGATGCCGTCGAGGTCATCGATGGTCCGGTAGACGAAGCATTCCGGCTGATCGTGGCCGGGCACCGGCGGCACGAAGGGGTATGAGCCGGTCGCCAGCACCAGCGCGTCGTAGGCGATGATGTCGCCCGCCGACGTGGTGACCTTGCGGGCCTCCCGGTCGATGGTCTGCGCGGCCTGACCGAGCCGCAACTCGACGAGGTCGTCACCGGCGTACTCATTACCGGGCAGGGCGAGCGCGCTGGCTTCCCAGTTGCCGACGTAGGACGAGAGTCCGACGCGGTCGTAGGCGGGCAGCTTTTCCTCACTGAGGATGACCACCTGCCACTGACCGGCCTCATCGCGGGACCGCAGCGCCTCCACGAATCGGTGCCCGACCATGCCGTGGCCGACGACCACGGCGGTCTTGCGCAGGGTGGGGTCGACTGTCGAGTTCATGACTGTCCTCCGTTGATGGTTCGGCGTCAGGCTCGGGCCGACGGGCTGGTGGACTGGGATGTGGTGCCGACGGATTCGGCTTCGAGCACGAGTGCCTCGGCCTCGACGACGACCTCGGAGTCGATGGCGATGCGCGGGCGGCGCAGGAACACCACATAGGTGACTGCGGCGCAGGCCACGTAGAAGGCCATGAAGACCCAGAATGCGGTGGTCGCGGATTTGGTTGCGGCGTATGAGGAGCGCAGCATCAGGTTGATTCCGACGCCGCCGAGCGCACCGATCGCGCCGACGAAACCGATGAGCGCGCCGGAGGTGTTCTGCGACCATGCGGCCCGGTCGGCCGGACTCGCGTCCAGGCTCTTGGATTTGGCGTCGAAGACCGACGGGATGATCTTGGTGACCGCCCCGTTGCCGATGCCCGATACGACGAACAGTGCGATGAATCCGACCACCAGCGCGACCATCGCGGCACCGCTCGGCACGCCGCCGCTGCGGTCACCGGCGGCGCTCGCCACGGCCACCAACACCGCGGCGGCGGTCATCGCGGCGAAGGTGTACATGGCGACCCGGCTGCCGCCGATCCGGTCGGCCAACTTGCCGCCGTACGGGCGGGCCAGTGAACCGAGCAGCGGACCGATGAACGCGATCTGCGCGGCGTGCAGTGCGGCCTGCGCGACGGTGTCACCACCGGCCTTGAAGCTGATCTGCAGCACCTGGCCGAAGGCGAAGCTGTAGCCGATGAACGAACCGAAGGTGCCGATGTAGAGGAAGGCGATCGCCCAGGACTGCGGCACCTTGAGCGCGGTGATCATGTAGGACAGATCAGCCTTCTGGTTGCGCAGGTTGTCCATGTACAGCGCGGCGCCGACACCTGCCAGTGCCACGAGCACGAGGTAGACCGCGCAGATCAGCGAGGCGTAGCCATTGCCGAGGGTGGCGATGACCAGCAGGCCGACCAACTGGACGACGGGTACGCCGATATTTCCGCCGCCCGCGTTCAGGCCGAGCGCCCAACCCTTCAACCGCTGCGGGTAGAAGGCGTTGATATTGGTCATCGAGGAGGCGAAGTTGCCGCCACCGAATCCGGCGAAGGCCGCGACGATCAGGAAGGTCGTGTACGAGGTGCCCGGCTGGTTGATGAAGTACAGCGTGAGCAGCGTCGGAACGAGCAGCAGCAGCGCACTGAAGATGGTCCAGTTGCGGCCGCCGAAACGCGCCGTGGCGACGGTGTACGGAATCCGCAGCACCGCACCCACCAGGGTCGGCATGGCGACGAGGAAGAACTTGCCCGCCGGATCGATGCCGAATTTATCGGTGGGCATGAACAGCACCATGACCGACCAGATGGACCACACCGAGAAACCGACATGCTCTGCGAAAACAGACCAGATCAGATTGCGCTTGGCAATGTCCTTGCCACCGGCCTCCCAGGCCGCGACGTCTTCGGCATCCCAATGCTCGATGTTGTGGTTACGCGTGAGCGTGCTCAACAGGGGCCTCCCAAAATCGGTTAGCCCCACGGTAGGAAACGGGTATTGCCGAAATGCTGCCCAGAATGACCGTCAAATCAACGGTTGCTCACGATTACCGGTGACCCCGGGTGAGTTTCAACAAAATGTTTCGGGCACGTGACACAGCGGTTTCCGCGCGTCACAAACACCGCCGACTTCTCGATCAGCGGCCGGTGAGGTGTGACGCGCGCTCCCCCGCCTCCCCGGACCTCATGCCGGTCGTGAGTACCTCTGTTGTCCCGCTGCGGGCCGGCGGTTCGGTGCTACCCAGTTCTGGGCGTACCCGATGAGTTACCCATGTCCTTACGAAATCTGTTGTCACGGCGGGATCGGCCAGCTCAGAATGCTCGCCATCGCACAACGATGCAACTCGAGCGGTGAGATCCGCGACTGCGCCGTTATTTCCAGGTGTCTTCGAGCATGCGCGGTTTGCATGCCTGCCAGGCACCGGCGAGCAGCACCAGCACCGCGACGACGAGCATCGCGAACGGCGCGGCCCAGCCGTCGGTCGCGCTGTGCAGCATGCCGAACAGCACCGGACCGATGCAGGCCACCGCGTATCCGACGCCCTGGGTGAAACCCGACAGGGCGGCCGAGCCCTGCTGGGTCCTGGTGCGCATATTGATCAGCGTCAGCGCCATCGGAAAGGTGCTCGGACCGAGTCCGAGCAGGACGACCCACAGCAGGGTCGCGGTCATCGGCGCGATCAGCAGTCCGGCGAACGCGGTGAAAAAGAAGACGGCGCAACCGACTACGAAGGGGAAGGGGTTATGGAATCGCGCGACGATCGTCGGTGCGGTGAATGCCGACACCAGACCGACCAGCGCGAACAGCCCGACCATGGTCCCGCCGTACCCGGCGCTCGCGCCAGCTTCGGACAGGATCTTCGGCAGCCAGGTGAATATCGAGTAGGTGGTCAGCGAGGTCATACCGAACATGCCCGCCATACCCCAAGCCACCGGCGAACGCCAGACCTTGCCCTTGGGCTCCTGCACCCGCGTCGGCACAGCGGTGCGGTCGACGCGATCGTGGCCCCGACGGTCCCGCAGCACACCGATCCACGGCAGTGCGGCCGCGAAGCCGAGCACCGCCCACAGCCCCAACGAGATCCGCCAGCCGTGTGCCTCGGCAACGGGCACCGCGATCAGCGCGGGCACCACGGTGCCGAGCTGGACCATGGTGATGTACAGCGAGCTGACCACCGCGAGCCGGTCCGAAAAGTACCGCTTGACCAGTGGCGGGATCACCACATTGCCGATGCCCATGCCGCCGAGGGCCAGCCCGGAGAAGATCAGCAGTTCGGCGGTGCCGCCGACCAGAGACCGGACCAGCATGCCGAATCCGGCCAGCAACATCGCGACCAGTGCGGTGCGCTCCAGCCCGAGTCTGCGCACGAACAGCGGGGTGAGCAGACCCGAAACCGCGAACATCAGGGTCGGGATCATGCCGAAGACACCGACGACGGCGGTCGAGTACCCGATATCGGCGCCGATGCGCTCGGCGAGCGGAGAGAATGCGGTGACGGCGACCCGGAGGGTGAGCGCGGACATCACAATGGCGGCGAGTACGAGCGCTCGCCCTTCCGTCAGCGCACGTTTACGCCGCTCGACCCGGGCGTATTCCGGGCGGGTCGCAGTTTCCGAGAGAGTCGCAGTCACGGCAAAATCATAGGATGACCCGATGATGGGAGGCGAGGATTTGTGATGGACGGTACTCTGTTGCCGTGCAACCCGTCCGGCGGACCAGCCTCATTGCCCAGGTAACCGAGCAGCTGCGTGCCGAAATTCGCTCCGGCCGTTGGCCGATCGGCTCCCGCATCCCCACCGAACCGGAGCTCACCGAGCTCACCGGAACCGGTCGAAACACGGTTCGCGAAGCGGTTCAGGCCCTCGTCCATGCCGGGATGCTGGAACGTCGCCAAGGGTCGGGCACCTATGTCATCGCCGCCTCGGAGGTCGGTGGCACGCTCGCGAAGTACTTCGCCGATGCGGAGGAACGCGATGTCCTCGAGCTGCGCATGGCACTGGACACCAATGCCGCCGCACTGGCCGCGCGCCGCCGCGACGAGGGCGATATCGCGAATCTGCAACGGCTGCTGGAGGAACGCAGCCAACAGCGTTGGGACATGGACAATCTCGCGGCCATCGAGGCCGATGTGGAATTGCACCGCGCGATCGTCGTCGCCAGTCACAACGCGGTATATCTGGAGTTCTACGATTCGCTGCTGCCCATTATCGAGCAGGGGATCCGCGCCCGGACCGCAAAATCCGACGACGCCTACGATGCCGAGCACATTGAATTGGTGCAGGCCGTCATCGATGGCAATCCGGAGCAAGCCGCCCAGGCCGCGCGCTGCTTCCTCGGCTCGCTCATCGCGGAGTATCCGGACCGGTAAATCCTGGTCGGATGACCGAAAGATCCCGCCGATCACTAGGTAACCAACTGGTCACCGAGCGACGTCCCCGTGTGTGAGTCGGATTTGCCGCGAACGTCATCGAGCGCCATTCACCCGCAACAACCGGCTCCTACCTTTGTCTCGACCGCAGCTCGGCAACCCACCGAGCCAGATCGAGAGGAAGCCGATGACCGCCGCAGTAGCTGCCACCGGCCAGCAGTCGGACACCCCAGCATTCACACACCAGACAAAGGGGCGCTGGTTGGAGCACTGGGAGCCCGACAACACCGAATTCTGGGAATCGGGCGGCAAACTCACCGCTCGCAAGAACCTGATCTTCTCCGTCTTCGCCGAGAATCTCGGCTTCAGCGTATGGGTCATCTGGGGCACCGTGGTGACCAGCATGGGCCTGGCGGGATTCGACTTCCTCGCCGGACTCGGCAAGGGCAACCCGACCGCGGTCAGCAACGCCCTGCTGCTGACCTCCACTCCGACGCTTGTCGGTGCGGCACTGCGCATTCCGTACACCTTTGCCATTCCGAAGTTCGGCGGGCGCGCGTTCACGGCATTCAGTGCGGCCATGCTGCTCATCCCGACGCTGGGCCTGGCCTACTTCGTCAACCACCCGGGCACCCCCATGTGGGTGTTCATGATCCTGGCCGCACTGGCCGGCGTCGGCGGCGGCAACTTCTCGTCCTCGATGGCCAATATCTCGTTCTTCTTCCCGGAAGGGAAAAAGGGTGCGGCCCTTGGCATCAACGCCGCCGGTGGCAATCTCGGCGTCGCGCAGACCCAGCTGGTGCTGCCGCTGCTGATCACGCTCGGCACGCACATCATGGCCAAGGACGCGGCGGGCTACCGCTTCGGCATCACGCTGTCGGTGCTGGTCTGGATCCCGTTCATCCTGGTCGCCCTGGTCGGGGCACTGCGCTACATGGACAGCATCAGCACGGCCAAGGCCGACGGCAAGTCCTACCGGCTGGCGCTGACCAATAGGCACACCTGGGTGATGTCGTTCCTCTACATCGGCACCTTCGGTTCGTTCATCGGCTTCTCCTTCGCCTTCCCGACCCTGATCAAGGCCAACTTCCCCGATCTGGCCAAGATCGGCTGGATCACCACACTCGGCAACCTCGCCTTCCTCGGCGCACTGGTCGGCTCGTTCAGCCGTCCGTTCGGCGGCTGGATCTCCGATAAGGTCGGCGGCGCCAAGATCACCATCTATGTCTTCAGCGGTATGGCGGTCGCCTGCGTGCTGATCATGGCCGGATTGAAGGCGAAGAGCTTCCCGCTCTACCTGGTCGCATTCCTGCTGCTGTTCGTCCTGACCGGCATCGGCAATGGTTCGACCTACCGGATGATCCCGTCCATCTTCAACGCCGAAGCCAAGAAGTACGCCTCCGAACACGGCCTCGACCTCACCGACGCGAGGGCCTCGGCCAAGCGGCAGGCCGGTGCCGCGATCGGTGTCATCGGTGCGATCGGCGCCTCCGGCGGCTATCTGCTCCAGCAGGCACTTCGCTTGTCCAACATCAACTTCCACAGCATGAACCCGGCATTCTGGGCCTACACCGGAGCCTTCCTGGTCATGGCCGCGGTCACCTGGTTCTTCTACCTGCGGTCCTCGTTCGCCGTATCCCGCGTCCCCTCGCTGGCCTACGCCAACGTGTAACCGCCTGCGCCGCCTGCCTTTCGGCCGGAACCCCCGATCGGCAGGCCCGGTGCGGTTGAGCCCGACACCCCCTGCGGGCCTGCAGCCGCGCCACAGATAGATCCGAATGCCGCTCCGGGAAAGTCCTCCGGTGCGGCATTCGGCTTTTTCGCGAACTTCAGGCGGAGTTCTGCCGCGTTGTTCGACCCCGAGTCGGGCTCGGTCCGCGAATCCCATTGCTATGGTTGGTATCACGCCGAGCGGGCATGCGGCGTAAGGGGGCACTGCGCATTGGATATTTCCAAGGGGCCGGGGGAACCGGTGTTCCGGGCCGCGAGGCTGGCGGATCTCGACGATATCGCTCAGCTCGAACGAGAACACTTCGGCGACCTGTGCTACCAGTACGTCGTACTGCGTCAATTGTTCGATCTACACGGATCGGAGTGGGTGGTGGCGGAGGTCGGCGGCAGCGTCTGTGGATATGCGCTCGTCGGAGTCGGCAACCGGCGGCGCGGTTGGGTAATCGGCCTGGCGGTCGCGCCGAAATACCGACACCGCGGCGTCGGGCGGGCGTTACTGGAACGAGCCGTATCCAGCTGTCGCAGCGCCCTGGCGGATTCGGTGTATCTCACCGTGCGGCCGACCGATCAGCGCGCGGTAAACCTGTACAAGACTTCAGGATTCCGCTGGGCCGGGCACGAAGGACGATACTTCGGCGATGGCGAACCGCGCGATGTGCTGGTGCACACCATCGAACGCCAGCCGCTCGGCGCACCGTTCCCCGGACCCGACGACAAGCGCTGGCTCAAGGGCGGCCGCGCGCCCGATTGATAGTCGAATTCCGTTGGTATGGTGGGTATCACGTCGCTATCGACGGCAGCACCCCGGGGGAATTACAACATGACCGAATACGCCGGCCTGTCACAGCTTCCACATGCGATTATGTCGATCACGACACTGATCGACCGGCACGCCGACCGCTACTATGCGGAAGAGGTTGCCGAACACTTCGACCGGACCAGGCCCGAATCCGAACGACCTTCCGAACAATTTCTCCTCGACCTCTTCAACGACCACGTCGAAAAGTTGCTCGACTATGAGGAGGCCAAGAAGATTCCGCAGCGCCGGGACAGTCTGGTGTTCGCCCACATCTACACGGCGGCCGAACGGCCCACGGCCGACGGCGACGACTCGGAGCACCCTCCGATCGCAGTGCTGACCGCACTGCTGGCGGCCGAATTCGAATTCCGCGGCCCGCGGCGACTGAGCCGGATTCAGAACATGCGTCTCGCCGAAACGTACGAGGACCTCGGCCGGAGCCTGATCGCATCGGCTCTGCCCGAACACGCCGCGCTGGCATTCAAACGCGCCGTGGGCCTGCACCGGCTCGAGGAGGATTTCGACGCACAGGACCGCTGCGGGCTCGCGCTGGCGCAGGCCCGCCGCCGCTCCATCTCCCCGACCTGGCGCCGAATCCCGTATTGGACCTTGGAAGTGTTGTGCGGCTATGGTTTTCGGCCGTTCCGACTGCTCTTCTGGATCGCTGCGATCCTGCTGATCGGCACGGTGGTGCTACGCCTGACCGATAGCCTGCCGATCGCGACGACGCTGCACATGTGCCTGATCAACTACCTCAACCCGCTGGGCCGGGGCGACCTCGACGACGTCAAGGGTGCCGGGCGCACCCTGCTGATCATCGAGGCCTACTGCGGGCTCGTATTCAACTCGCTGTTCTTCGCACTACTGGTGCGGCGATGGTTCCGTATCTGATACCGCCCCTCCCCTAGTCGGGGGAGTAGTCCTTGGTCTCGGCCCTGCGCTGCGCCGCATCCAGGGCCGCCACCAGTACCCGGTTGCGCACCTGGTCGATCAACCCCTGTCGGTCCGCGGTGAAGTCGGGGTCTTCCTGCAACTGCGCCCACAGCACCCGCAGGGGCCGGGGCGTGTGTGCGCCGGGCACCCACAGATGTGCCAAATGGTGTAGTACAGGCGCCAGCACCGCCACCGACTCGTCGCTGCCCGGGTCGAATAGATCGGACTGCACCAGGGCTGCCGCGATGACGGTCAGCAGCCAGTCGTGCACCGCGAGATCCTCACAGAACCACTGCGCCTGCGCCAGCTCATCCTCGTCGCGCACGGTGAGCAGCACCGTGCGAACAGTATCGTTCTGCAACCGGAAGGCCACCCGCGGCCGTTCCACGGCATCGATGCGCACCGCCCAGCGCAGCTGTGTCGTCCCCGTCTGCAGGGGTACGTTCTGATCGAGATGAGGATTCATGCGGACGCGGCCGAGCAGCCGGTTGACGATCGACGCCAGATCGAGGGTGCCGGCCGGTGCGGCGCCGGCCGCCAGGAAGCCCTCGGCGAGCCGGACACCGGTCTCGGCGTTGACCTTGGAGATCACCTCTATCACCCCGGGGTTGCTCAGATAATGAGACCAGTTCCGGCGCTGATCGTTCCCGGCCCGCACCACACTGGACCATGCCGAACTCTGCAGCACCCGCCCACCGACGACAACCGCACGGGTCGCGACCGTCCCGATTCCGCGCACGCTCGGGTGCGCCGGAGCGGCCAGCAGGCAATCCACTCCCTCCGCGACGGTCGGCGAGACGGCCAGCGACATCGGCCGCTCCCGCCACAGCATCGGGCGACCCGGCATCAGCTCGAGCAGCCCCTCCAGATCATCGCGCGACCACGGGGTGGCGGCGGGTAGCAGACAGGTGTCGATCTGCCCCAGCGCGATCAGCGGGCCGGAGGGGCGCACCGGCATACGCGGCTGCCCCTCGGCGGCGCGGACGAGTAATCGCACGGCCCGCGCGCGCCGCCGCTCCCGATCGAGTGGCGTCGCGCGAACCGCACGTATCCGGCGTGCGGCCGTCGCATTCGATTCGGTCACCTCAGGACCCATCCAGCAGGAAATGGGTGAGGCGCTCGGTCACCTTGGGCGGCACGATGATTCCCTCTTCCAGGCCCCGCTCGACGATCTGCTCGATCACCTCGGCATCGAGCTGGACATGGTCCAGGATTACCCGCACCGCATGCTCGATACCCAAATATCGCTGCGGTAGCAGTGATAGGGAACGGTAGGCGGCAAAGGGTTTCGCCCGCGGATTCAGCTGCAGCACCGCAGGCATCTCCCACCACCGGGTCGGCCACCCGTCGCTCGGCTGCCACAGCTGCGGTTCGACCACCGGCTGTCCGTTGAAGCGCAGCATTCCCAGGCGCAGCAATTGCCAGATCGAGGCGAGGTACGGACAGGACCATTTGATGGATACCTCGTCACGCCCGTTCACCTTCCGAACGTACGAACTCCACATCTGGACATCCAGAAAAATAGAATGCTCGCGACGACCGAACTCCTCGGGTGGCACATAGGGTTCGTCGTGCAACGCTTGCCCCCCGGAATCATCGGAGGCACGGCGACCATTGCACAACCAACCGGATTCAGCGGTCGGCGGCCTGCGACCGTTCGAGCCTTCGGGCGGCTCGGCCACGATGCGCGACCGGACCATCTCGGCCAACTTGATGCGCGGTGTGCTCGCGGCACTGTCACCCGTTTCCGGGATCTCCCAGCATCCCGCCTCGCGGGCGAGGTAATCGATGGTCAGGCCGCACTCGTCTGCGTTGCGAAGCAACTTGTCCAGAATCTCGGCCGGGTCGGTGTCGGACCGAAAATAGTCGTCGATAAGAAAGCAGGTGCTGACCCTGGCCCGCGGTCCGAATTCGTCCTTCGCGGACTCGGTGAATGCCCGGACCAACGGAACGATCCGGCGAAACTGTGCCCGAATCCTTTCCTCGCCATTGCTGAGGTCGTTCATGTAGAAATGTCCCACCTCGATGGATAAATGGGACAGCGGTACCTTGGCGACCCGCGTGCGCTCGGTCGCCTCGATGTAGCCCGGGACATTATCCACTGTGCTCGAAATCCCTTTCCAGGATGTTGTTCTCGAGAGCCGTCGGTTCAGACTGGCTTCCAGCTCGCGGGATCGAGCACGCGATCGGCTAGCTTTTCGAAAGCCTCGACGGTCGCCCGGTTGGCGATTTTCCTATCCACATCGATATCCAGAATCAGCTGCTCGCGCCATTGCAGGATCGGTTCAACCGGTGTCTCCCCGAGCAGCGCGCTCCCGCCGACCTTGTTCGACAGTGCCAGGCGCTTCAGTTCGGCGTGCTGCTCGTGCAGCCACGCGGCCTGCGGCCCTGATCCCTCGGTCTCATCGTTCAGAACCGGCACCGCGGTGCGTATATATCGGACCTGTTTCAGTAACGCACCCCGATCGTGCCCGACCCCCTCGCCGCCGTCCAATAAGCCATGGTCGCCGCGCACCAATCCGTGCGCCGCGATGATGTGCTGGCGGGTCCACCGATAAAATACCAACCAGCGCACCATCCGTTCGGCGAGCTGCGGTAGCGCGGTCGCCTTCAGCGCGAGCTCCATGGCCACCGAGCGACCCGCGCTGAGGTCGACGATGCACACATCGAAGCTCTGATCCACCTCTAACAGCAACTGGGCGCATTTCGCAACGATGCTGTTGTCGATCTGCTTGAACTCCGCGCCACCGGAATCACCGGGCAATAGGACCAGCTTGCCTGTCCTGGTTCGCAATTTGCGCAGCTGGTGACGATCGGTGCTGTCCCGCACGTCGATTCGGGTGGCGACCCCGGTTTTCCCCTGCAGATACGAATGCAGCCCCGCTTTGTCGGGGACCCCACGCTCCGCGCCGCTGATCTCGAACAACGCACCCGCGGTCGGCGAACCGAAGTCGAAGTCCAGATAGGCGACTCGCTTACCCTTGACGCACATGCGGTAGCCCAGATTGCAGCTGGTTACCGAACGGCCGGTGCCGCCCTTATCCGAAGTCGCGAACACGATCATGTGCTCAGGTTCCTGGTCGCGTCGCGGCGCCCGGTCGCCAGACCGTCGAGTTCGCGCAGGGCATCGAGGGTATGTACGAGCGTCGTCGCGGCATCCTCGCGAATCTGCTGCCTGGCCTCGTCGATATGTTCCTCGACGCGGTCGAGCGTCTTACGCCGGGGCGATTTGTCATCGATGCTGACGCCGAGCATTTCCTGATGGAACCGGTGCTCGGCGGTATTCAGGGTGACCCGCGCGACCGTCTGCAATTCGGTCCAATTGGGCGGTGGTTCCCGATAGGTCCGATCCGCGGCCACCAGGCACTCGACCACTCGCTCGGTCATATACCAAGAAGGTTCGGTCACCGTCGGGTCGCCATTGACGCCGAATACGCCCGCCGGATCGTCCCACAACCCCGCCGCGCCCGCCCGGAGCATGCGCCGATCGAGATGCTGCATCGCCAATTTGGACAATTCCATCAGTTTGTCGCGGGCCGCGACATTGTTGGACAACCGGGCCGCCTGCAGCATTCGCTTGAGCAGCACCGCCGAGAAGTCCGAAACCTCCCACTGCAGCACCGGACCGCTATCGACCGCCTCGCTGCCCCGCAGCGTCAGCCGCACCCCGGGTGTGTGCAGCTGAACAGCCGGATCGTCCCCGGCGGCTCGACGGATGATTCGGCCACGCCCGGCCAACTCGTCGAAAATGGCCACCGCCCTCGTCAGATCGTCGTCGGAAGCGGTGCGGGCAACGAGGTCCTGGATCAGCACGGCCGACACGATGAGACTGAAGTAGTCCGACTGCTCACCGTCGGAAGTCCGCCATGGAATGTCCTCCAATGGCCAACCGCCCGATCCGAATCGCGCGATCGTGGACCAGTAGCGCTGGGTCAGCTCCCAGCGGGTACGCAACGCCTGGGCCAACCGATGCTGGGTCTCGTCCAGCAGGCCGAGCTCACCGGTACGCGGCGAGACCAGGTCATTGATGCCGTCCAGCGCGACGATCGTAAAGTAGAGATAGGGGCGCGGATCGGCGATTCCCGTTTGGCCTCCGATGTTTTCGGTGACGAACTTGACGGGGCTGGCATCGCGGGCGATACCCCAGCTCCAGCCGCATTCGAACAGTAGGGTCTCGTCCTCGAGCTCCTTGACCGTCTCTTCCTGGCCAAGGGTGACATCGCTGCGCAGTCGTGCCCTGACCCGTGACAAGCTGCTGCGCACACCCTGGAGCAGGGCATCCTCGGACATGCCGGTCTGATTCAGCATGCCGAGCATCGCTTGTCCCTCAGGGGATTTCGGCCGCACCGTATTGACGACGAAGCTACGGACCAGGCCCGTCATGGCAGCGGTGAGTCGCGTGCTCAGCTGGCCGGACAACTCCTTGATCCGGTCTTTCAGCCGCCCGAGCGCAGTACGCTCGAAGGAGCGAAGGAAACGCAGACCCGCCATGCAGACGGTCAGTGACATCGAATACGAGTCGACAACCTCGATCTTGCGCTGTTCCTCAGTGGGTTCGCGCTTTTCACCGGAACGCAGATAACTACCCGCCGAAAAGTTCGGCTGTCCGTCCTCGCGCGTATTGTGCTCGATGTACTCCTCGAGCAGCGACACTATGAAGGTGCCGATTTGCTTCGGATCGCCCAGCTTGCCGCCGAGGACCGAAACGACGTCTTCCTCCATGCGACCCGGTTCGTCGAGAGCGAAGGTCTCGATCTCGGTTGCGGGATAGAGCAGGCAGAGCAACTGCTCGGAATCGCTGATGGAATTGGCCGGCATAACACCGTCCCAGCGCCAGGACTTCTCATCCCAGCACGCATCGACCAGCGCCCGCCACACATCCAGAATCTGTTGCCTCGGTTGGATTCTCACCTGCCACCGTCCTCACCCCATGTCGCAGGCGGCGCTCATCCACCTCGCTGCTGCGAACGTCAAAATAACACGGGCACCACCGCAATGCGGCCCCACAAAAGTCCCATTCCGGTATCCCCAAACCAACTGCCCGGTATTTCCGAAATAGAACAACTATTTTCGGAGCACGGGCAACCACGGAGCATTCGGCGGCCCGCAGAGCTTGAAGTGACCGCCGAATCCAATGGCGGTTGTCAGAGCATAGAGCAACCCGTTCGACACATGGCCGGAATCGGATCACTGGACAGTTGCCAGTGTTCACTGGTCGTCAGAGCATCAGTCGAACCATATCCGCGGTGCGCGCCAACCCGGGAAATGCGTCCGGGGTGGATCGCGGATGCAACGCATGCACTGCAAGCCGAAACATAACCGCGCGCAACAACATCTGCGGCCATTCGGGGAGATCGGACCAGCGCTCGAGCAGACCGTCGTCGGCACCACCCCACGCGAGTGCGTCGATGACGATGACACCGGCGGCCCATGGCGCCGGTCGCCAATACGGCGTGATGTCGGTAAGACCGGGAGTGAATACTCCGGCGAACAGAACGGTGCCGAACAGATCCCCGTGGACCAGTTGGGAAGGTGTTCGGACCGGTTTGCGCAACGTCGCCAATTGGCCGATGAGTTCCAAACTGCGCTGACCGTCCGGCGAGGTCGCGGACGGCGTCCCGCCTGCGTGCAGACTGCGCAGCGGTACCGCCTCCCAGGCGGCGCGGTCGGCGGCTACGAATACATCCACATCCACCCAGGGCGCGGTCGGCGGCTGGACCAGGAAGCGCGGACGTTCGAGTTGGGCGGTGGCCTGATGCAGTCGCAGCGATACCGAGACGACTTCGTCGTGCCGCGGCTCCGGCACACCCTCCAGATATGTGTCTGCGCGCCAACCGGATACGACATAGCGGCCGTCGGTGGCACGCACCGGGCGAGCCAGGCGTAGACCGTCCACCTTCAGGGTTTCGCGAGTCTTCGCCGACCATGC
>NZ_JBEXLC010000121.1:0-27514 GCF_040609795.1 Nocardia sp. NPDC004604 | reverse complement strand
TGAATTGCAGCTTGTACTGAAAAGTCTCCACATCCTGGGCACCAGTTTGGCTTCAGGCCGGGTCGAGACCGAGACGAGCTGTACCGACGAGCTCGGCCGAGCCCGCGGTAATCGGGCTGCCCACCTGCGGCGCTACACCGCGCACATCGACTGCAGGACACCCTTCAGAATCGGCGCGCCGTATGTGGTCGGCGCGAATGCCAGGGTCTGCGCCATCGATAGCGGGGTGAGGATGGTGTCGCTGACGCCGGTCCATCCGGCCGCCAGATTGGCGACCGTGAGCAGCAGGCTGGTCACATCCAGGGTCAGGGTGGCCAGGTCGAAGGCGTTCTCCACCTTCATATCCGCCAGCGCGACGGTGTCGAGCGCCTTGCCCTCGTACAGATCGAAGCCGAGGTTGGTCAGGAAGGTCACCGGACCGTAGTCGAGTGCGTCTACGAGTGGACCCAATTCCTCGGTGCGGCGCATCAGCGCCAGCTCGGCGACCCGGTTATCGCGCAGAAAACCCTGCAGCGATTCGGCTCCCGCATTCAATCCGGCCCGGTCCAGCGGCAGATCGGCCTGTTCGAGGAAGGCCCTGGTGCGTTCGACCAGCGTTCGCGTGGTCAATTCGGCCACGGGCGTACATGTTCCGTTCGCCCGCACCAGGGTGTTGGCGAGATCGACCAGCGGCGTCGGCAATTCGACGTGTTCGGTGTAGAGGGATTCGTCGAGCACCAGCTTCGGATACGCGTTCGGGGCGGCGCAGTTGGCGGCCAGGAAGTCCTGCACCGTGCGCGCCAGCGATTTCACACCGCTGAACACCGCACCGACGATCGGCTTGAGGAAGAACCCGACGGTGGGCACCAGACTGGCCGCGAACTGCGCGGGAATCTTCACGATCCGGGTCGCGAGGATGAAGACCTCGATGACGTCATTGACCGTCAGCCGCGATACCGACATGGTGGTGTCCAGTCGTCCGGTCCGGACCGCGTCCAGGCCGTTGACCAGGTAGGTGACGATCGGATCGTCCAGGAATTCGGTGCGCTCGTTCACCGTCGACGGCGCGACCGGCAGCCCGTCCCGGTGCACCCGCACCGCGGCGATGGTGTTGCGGAAATCGGCGACCTGACGGTCGAAGGCGGTGATCTGCGCGGCCGGAACCGTAGTGCGCAGCGCGGTCGCGGCGGCGGTGACGATGTCGTCGAAGGTCGGCGCGCCGGTGACGCACACCGCACCCGCATCATCGACCGCCGTCGTCGCCAGGGAATCGAATTCGGCCGCCTGCGCGGGAGCCGGGACGACTATCGCGCCGCCGAGCAGGGCGAACAGTGTGAGCAGGCATATGAACGGGGCAGCGCCCGTGCGCGGGGCAGCGCTCAGGAATCGGGTAAGAGTGTTGCGCATCATCAGGTCTTCCGGGTCGGGCCGCTAGCGATTGCTTGCAGGTCGCTCGAAAAGGTCATCGTTGGTGCAGTCGACGAACCAACGCGAGGGCCGCGAACTGGACGTCTGATCAATTCGCGTGGATATGTAATAGCCGCTCAGTTGCCGCTGCGTATTCGTTTCGGCAAACTTCAGGAGAAATTCGGATGGCATCCGCTCCGCTCGCGCCTACCTCGCGACTCCACCCGGACCTCGCGCGGACTTCCGATACGCTGGGCTCCCGTGACCGTCGCATCGTCCCCGGGTAACTCCGCAAACTCCGCCTCACAGTTCGATCTGATCGTCGTCGGCTCCGGATTCTTCGGGCTGACCGTCGCCGAGCGCGCCGCCAATCTGCTCGGCAAACGGGTGTTGGTAATCGATCGTCGCTACCACCTCGGCGGCAACGCCTATTCGGAGCCGGAGCCGCAAACCGGGATCGAGGTGCACAAGTATGGGGCGCACCTGTTCCACACCTCGAACAAGCGAGTGTGGGATTACGTGACCCAGTTCACCGAATTCACCGGCTACCAGCACCGGGTCTTCGCGATGCACAAGGGACAGGCCTACCAGTTCCCGATGGGCCTCGGTTTGATCTCCCAGTTCTTCGGCCGCTACTTCACCCCGGACGAGGCGCGCAAGCTGATCGCCGAACAGGCCTCGGAGGTCGAGACCAAGGACGCGCAGAACCTCGAGGAGAAGGCGATCTCGCTGATCGGCCGCCCGCTGTACGAGGCGTTCGTCCGCGATTACACCGCCAAGCAGTGGCAGACCGATCCGAAGGAACTGCCCGCGGGCAATATCACCCGCCTGCCGGTGCGCTACACCTTCGACAACCGCTACTTCAACGACACCTATGAGGGTCTGCCCAAAGAGGGCTACACGAAGTGGCTGGAGAATATGGCCGTCTCGGAGCTGATCGAGGTCCGGCTGAACACCGACTGGTTCGATGTGCGCGAGCAGATCCGCGCCGAGAACCCGGACGCACCGGTCGTCTACACCGGCCCGGTGGACCGCTATTTCGACTACAGCGAGGGCGAACTCGGCTGGCGCACCATCGATTTCGAGACCGAGGTGCTCGATACCGGTGACTACCAGGGCACCTCGGTGATGAACTACAACGATTCGGACGTGCCCTACACCCGCATTATCGAACCGCGGCACTTCCATCCGGAGCGCGATAGCTACCCGAACGACAAGACCGTCATCATGCGCGAATACTCGCGCTTCGCGCAGACCGGTGACGAGCCGTACTACCCGATCAACACGCCGGAGGACCGCGCGAAGCTGCAGGCTTACCGCAGCCTGGCCAAGCAGGAAACTGCAACGGCGAAGGTACTTTTCGGTGGTCGTCTCGGCACCTACCAGTACCTGGATATGCATATGGCAATCGGCAGCGCGCTGAGCATGTTCGACAATGTCCTGCGGCCGCACCTGGAGTCGGGCGAGCCTCTTTCGGATGAAAGCAACGAATGACCTCCCAATCGATTTTGGAAGACATGACCACCGAAACTCGCGCGAAGTCGCTGCTGCAGCGCATCATCCTGCCTCGGCCGGGTGAACCGCTGGACGTACGCACCCTCTACGTCGAGGAGTCGCCGACCAACGCCCGGCGCGCGCACGCCACCACCCGCACCTCGCTGTCCATCGGCGCGGAGTCGGAGGTGTCGTTCTGCACCTACTTCAACGCGTTGCCCGCGAGTTACTGGCGGCGCTGGAGCATCCTGTCCTCGGTGGTGCTGCGGCTCGAGTTGGCCGGACACGGCCGCGTCGACGTCTACCGGTCCAAGGCCGACGGTTCGCGAATCCACGTGCAGGGCAAGGAGTTCGCGGTCGCGCCGGGCACCGAATCGGTGCACGTGGAATTCGAGACCGACCTCGGCCCGTTCGAAGACGGCGGCTGGATCTGGTTCGACATCACCACCGATACCGCGGTCACCCTGCTGTCGGGCGGTTGGTACGCACCGGTCGAGGCGCCCGGTGCGGGCACCATCGCGGTCGGCATGCCGACCTTCAACCGGCCGACCGATCTGGTGAAGACCCTGGCCGCGCTCGGTTCGGATCCGCTGGTGCTGGAGAAGATCGCCGCGGTCATCGTCGCCGATCAGGGCAACCGCAAGGTGGTCGACGAACCCGGCTTCACCGAGGCCGCCGCGGTGCTCGGCGATCGGCTCGCCATCCGCAACCAGCCCAACCTCGGCGGCTCGGGTGGTTACAGCCGGGTCATGTACGAGGCGCTGAAGACCACCGACGCCCAGTACATCGTCTACATGGACGACGATATCGAGATCGAACCCGATTCGATCCTGCGCGCACTGGCCTTCGCCCGCTTCGCCGAATCGCCCATGCTGGTCGGCGGTCAGATGCTCAATCTGCAGGAGCGCTCACACCTGCACAGCATGGGTGAGGTCGTGGATCGCGGCATCTTCATGTGGACCTCCGCGCCGAACGTCGAATACGACCACGATTTCTCCAAGCACCCGCTCAAGGACCGCGACAATTCCAAGCTGCTGCACCGGCGCATCGACGTCGACTTCAACGGCTGGTGGACCTGTGTCATCCCGCGTCAGGTCGCCGAGGAGATCGGTCAGCCGCTGCCGCTGTTCTTGAAGTGGGACGATGTCGAATACGGTTTGCGCGCACGCGATCACGGCTATTCGACCGTCACCCTGCCCGGCGCCGCGGTCTGGCATATGGCGTGGAGCGATAAGGACGACGCGATCGACTGGCAGGCGTACTTCCACCTGCGCAACCGGCTCGTTGTCGCATCCCTGCATATGCCGGGCAATGGGCGCGGCATGGTCGTCAACACGGTCAAGGCGACCCTGAAACACCTGCTCTGCCTGGAGTATTCGACGGTCGCCATTCAGAATCTGGCGATCAAGGACTTCCTCGCCGGCCCGGAGCGCCTGTTCCAACTGCTGCCGAGCGCGCTCGGCGCGGTACACGAAATGCGCAAGCAGTACCCGGACGCGGTCATCCTGCCGTCCTCCACCGAACTGCCGCTGGCCAGCCATATCGGCGTCGGTGCGGTCGGTGAACCGGCGAATCCGATCGCCAAGGTGGTCCGTCTGGCCAAGGGCGTTGTGCACAACTTCCGTCCGGCGCATGCCGAACACCATGAGCGTCCGCAGCTGAATGTGCCGACGCTGGACGCCCGCTGGTTCCTGCTCTCGCAGGTCGACGGCGTCACGGTCACCACCGCGGATGGTCGCGGCGTCGTCTACCGCAAGCGCGATCCGCGCCAGGCGCTCGGGCTGTTCAAGGAGGCCATGCGGCTGCGCAAGGAGCTGGCCGCCCGCTTCCCGGAGATGCAGCAGCGCTATCGCGCCGCCCACCCGACGCTGACCAGCACGGCGGCCTGGGAGAACGTCTTCGGTATCGACACGAGAGATGAGCAGCAGTGAGTTTGGAAGCCCCGGCCGCGGACGACAACACCGCGGTGCCCGCGCCGAGTGCGAACGGCCACGGCGGTCCGGTGTCCGCGGTCCCATCGGGACAGCCACCCGAGGTCAAGATCATCAATGCGGTCCAGGCCGCCATCGGCGGTAGGCCCGAGGTGGTCAAGGCGGCCCGCGGCATGTCGCACTTCGGTGAGCATGCGCTCGGCTGGGTCGGCATCGCCGCGGCGGGCTGGCTCGTCGACAAGCCGCGGCGGCGGCAGTGGGCCGGGGTTGCGGTCGGCGCGGTCGGCGCGCACGCCGCATCCATCGTGATCAAGCGCATTGTCCGGCGCCCCCGCCCGAACGATCCATCGGTGCAGGTCAACGTCTCGACGCCGAGCAAGCTGAGCTTCCCGTCCTCCCACGCCACCTCCACCACGGCGGCGGCGGTGTTGCTCGGAAGATTGACCGGGCTACCCTTGCCTGCGGTGCTCGTCCCACCGATGTTGCTCTCCCGGGTTGTGCTCGGGGTGCACTATCCCTCCGACGTGCTCGCCGGTTCCGCACTCGGCGCCGCGTCCGCCGCTGTTGTGCTTGCCGCCGAAAAGAGACTCGATAGTGACCGCACAAGAAGAGACCTTGGTTGACATGAGTGAAGAGCCGACCAGCACCGACCTAGCCGAAGCAGTCGTCAAGGGCCCACCCAAGACGCTGGCGGGTGGGCTGTTCAAGGCGGTCCGGCCGCGCCAGTGGGTCAAGAACGTGCTGGTACTGGCCGCACCGCTGGCGGCAGGCCCCGATACCGCAACCGACTTGACGGTGCTCGCGCACGTCGGCCTCGCATTCGTGGTCTTCTGCATGGCGGCCTCGGGCATCTATCTGGTCAACGACGCGCTCGACGTGGAGGCCGACCGGGCGCATCCGACCAAGCGGTTCCGCCCCATCGCCGCGGGCGTCGTCCCGGTGAATCTGGCCTACCTGCTGTCGGTGGTGCTGCTGCTCGGATCGATCGCGGGATCGTTCCTCGCCTCGTGGCACCTGGCCGTGGTCATGACCGTCTACATCGGCATCCAGCTGGCCTACTGCATCGGCCTCAAGCACCAGGCGGTGCTGGACATCTGCATCGTGTCCTCGGGCTTCCTGCTGCGCGCCGTCGCCGGTGGCGCCGCCGCGAATATCGACCTGTCGCAATGGTTCCTGCTGATCATGGCGTTCGGCTCGCTGTTCATGGCCGCGGGCAAGCGCTATGCGGAACTGCAGATCGCGCTGAGCACCGGCGCCAAGATCCGCAAGTCGCTCGAGTACTACACGCCGACCTATCTGCGCTTCATCTGGACCCTCGCCGCGACGGCGGTGGTGGTGTTCTACGGCCTGTGGGCATTCCAGCAGGACAGTCTGAAGCACACCAATTGGTTCGCGATTTCGATGATTCCGTTTACCATCGCAATCCTGCGTTACGCGGTCGACGTCGATGGCGGCGAGGCCGGTGAACCCGAAGAGATCGCACTGGGGGATCGCATCCTCCAGTTCCTCGCAATCGCCTGGATCGGAGCGGTAGGTGTCGCTGTCTATCTCACCTGACGAACTGTTGGTAGAGGGAGTGGAGCGAACAGCACAAGCAACGGAGGAGCCGACCGAGAGGTCGGCTCGTTCCGGCTTGCGGTCCGCGCGGCTATCCCGAGCCACCTTCGTCGGTGGGATCGCGCTCACCGTCGTGCTTTTCTCGGTCGGCGCCTGGCAACGGCGCTGGATCGCCGACGACGGCCTCATCGTGCTGCGCACGGTGCGAAACCTGTTGGCGGGCAATGGGCCGGTCTTCAATGCGGGCGAGCGCGTCGAAACCAACACCAGTACCGCATGGACCTATCTGGTGTGGTTCTTCAGCTGGCTCACCAGGGCCCGACTCGAGTACGTCGTGCTCGGCGTCGCGCTGACCGTCTCGATGCTGGCGATCGTGTTCGCCATGCTGGGCACGGCGCGGCTGTGGGGCGGCACCAAATCGGCCCTGCTGCTGCCAGCGGGCGTGCTCGTCTATATCGCGGTGCCCCCCGCCCGCGACTACGCCACCTCCGGACTGGAGAGCGGTCTGGTCATCTGCTGGCTCGGCCTGCTGTGGTGGCAGCTGATGCGCTGGAGCCAGACCGAGCGGGTGAAACTGCCCGCGCTGTTGGGTCTGGTGTTCCTGGCCGGACTCGCTCCGCTGATCCGGCCCGAGATGACCCTGGTCGGCGCGCTGGCGCTGCTGATGATCTTCCTGGCTCCGATGCCGGAGTCCCGGCTGCGCCCGATCCTCTTGCGCGGCTTGATCGTTGTCGCCGCCGGACTGGTGCCGATGTGCTACCAGGTCTGGCGGATGGGCTACTACGGCCTGCCCTACCCGAATACCGCGGTCGCCAAGGACGCGGGCGGTGCCAAGTGGGGCCAGGGCTTCAAATACCTGTGGGATCTGGTCGGTCCGTACTACCTGTGGGTGCCGCTGCTCGTGCTGCTGCTCATCGGTGTGCTCGTGGCTCGTTCGGCCCGCACCGAGACCGCGGATGCACCCGCGTCGAATGAGCAGCGCCGCTGGACGGTACGCCGGGTGCGCGAATGGCTGCACTCGCCGAGCGCGGTCGTCACGCTCATGCTGGGCAGCGGATTCGTGCTCACCGTCTACGCCCTGCGCGTCGGCGGCGACTTCATGCACGGCCGGATGCTGCTGCCGCAGCTGTTCTGCCTGCTGCTGCCGGTCGCCGTGGTGCCGCTGCGGGTGCCCGAGGGCGGCCTGCGGGCGGCGACGGCCGGACAGTGGTCCTTCGCGGTGATCCTGTGCGCGCTGCTCGGCACCGCGGGCTGGGCGCTGTTCGCGGCCAACACCACCGCCATCAAGACCGGCACCAAGATCAGCGCGTCCGGCATCGTCGACGAGCGCGTCTACTACGTGCTCAATACCGGCCACGATCACCCCATCCTGGCCGAGGACTACCTGGACTACCCGCGCATCCGCGCCATGGTGAACAACATCGCCGAAACCCCCGATGGCGGTCTGCTGCTGAATTCGCCGTCGTTCATGTTCTGGTACATCGCGCCCCCGCCGCAGCCGATTCCCGACGGCGGCGCCGGACATACCGTCTACTTCCTGAACCTCGGTATGACCAGCATGAACGTCCCGCTGGACGTGCGCGTCATCGATCAGATGGGCCTGGCCTATCCGCTGGCCGCGCATACCGACCGGCTCACCGACGGCCGGATCGGGCACGACAAGAGCCTGTACCCGGACTGGGTCGTGGTGGAAACCGGCATGGTCGATCGGCATCCGTGGATGCCCTGGTACATGGACGAAAAGTGGGTCACCCAGGCCCGCACCGCGATGACCTGCCCAGATACCGTGGCGCTGATGATCTCCTATCGGGATCCGCTCACCATGGGCCGCTTCGAGCACAACCTGCGCAATGCGCTGCGGTTCGCGAAGTACCGTATCGATCGCGTGCCGAGGTACGAGATCGAGCGTTGCGGACTGGTCGACCCGTTCCCGCAGCCGCAACGCTGAAGTAACTGCTGTCCGAGTGGCTGGTGCTCGCCGCCTCTCCAGTCACACGGGGCTCAGGGACCTCCCTGGGCCCCAGTCGTATCGATGACCTGCGACAATAAACGTGGCGCATATCGCTTTATCTCTTTTTGATAACGCCACCACATCGATGTAGCGATAGGGTACGTGAGTACGCCCGCTGGGGGCGTCCCCTTCAACGCGGGTAAACCCCAGCGGTCAACGTAGAGAAGCGGTCGAGACACGGCCGCATAACGAAAGGCCGAAACTAGATGCGAGGCGTGATCGGGCGAAGCGCGCAGAATGGACGTCTGAAAACCCGTAGAGCCGGTTCGTGGTTCAAGCGGTCGGTGCTGATGTCGCTGGCTATCTTGCTGCCGCTCGGGGTGTCAGTAGCAGGTCCTGCGGGCTCCGCGTCGGCGGCGTTCAATCCGGACGCCTTCGACTTCTGGGTGGACTCCAGCATGGGTCCCATCAAGTCGCGGATCTTCCGCGCCGCGGACGGCAACACCGGGCGCGTGGTGTACGCGCTGGACGGCATGCGGGCCCGCGGTGACCTCAACGGCTGGGAGGCCGAGACCGAGGTCGCCCGTGAGCTCACCAAGTGGAATATCAACGTCGTCATGCCCGTCGGCGGTCCCTCCAGCTTCTACGCGGACTGGAACGCACCCGGTAACTTCCTCGGTCTGAGCACCGGTTCGTCGGGTTCGGCCAACGGCTCCTCCTCGGGATCCGCGATGACGGGCTCCTCGGGGTGGAACGAGACGCTGGGCAAGTCGAACACCTACAAGTGGGAGACCTTCCTCACCAGCGATCTGCGCAATGCGCTGCGTGACCGGCTCGGCTTCAGCCCGACCCGCAACGGTGTCTTCGGCCTGTCCATGGGCGGTAGCGCCGCGCTCACGCTGTCGGCCTACCACCCGGATCAGTTCGTCTATGCCGGTTCGTATTCCGGCTACCTGAACATCTCCGCGCCGGGCATGCGCGAGGCGCTGCGCCTCGCCATGATCAGCGCGGGCGGCTACAACATCGACGCGATGGCGCCGCCGTGGGGCCCGCAGTGGCTGCGCATGGATCCGTTCGTCTTCGCGCCGCGACTGATCCAGAACAACACCAGGCTGTGGGTCGCCGCGGGTAGCGCACTGCCCGGTCCCGGCGACGCGTCCTCGCCGATCGACATCATCCAGGGCACGCCACTCGAGGCGCTCGCACTGGTCAACACCCGCGCCTTCCAGGTCCGGATGGCGACGCTGGGTGCGCAGAATGTCTCCTACAGTTTCCCGTCGGTCGGTATCCACAACTGGCGCAACTGGGAGTCCGAGGTCTACCGCATGATTCCGGACCTCTCCGCCAACATCGGCTGATCTAGCTCGACCTTCTCGAAAACCGCCCGGTGTGTTCGCACACCGGGCGGTTTCTGTTTTGCTGGTATCGGTCCGTAACCCAGCTTGACAACGAATCGGCTGCGGGACGTCGTCGATAGTTGTGGGGTGAATCACTTTCCAGCAACATAGAGGCGTTCATCGTTTGATTGATGTACGGAGAGCATGCATGCAGGTGGAGTGTCTGTTTTGCGAAGGATGGTCCGTCTGCATGTCCGATGAGGGGGTCGGTCGAAGTTGCATATAGTTTGCTGATTGGCCGTCCGGACGAAAGGTCGAGTCGAATGCGAAGTGTGCGCTGGAAGCGTTGGCCCGGAAGCTCCGTCGGTTCCTCGACCCGGGCGACCAGTGGTGCCCGGGCCAGGAAATGGGTGCTCGGCGTGGCGACGGTCGTGCTCTTACCGCTCGGCATCGCCATTGCGGGCAGCGGCGCCACCGCGTCGGCGGGCTTCAACCCGGCGGCCTTCGACTTCTGGGTCGACTCGCCGGTGATGGGCCCGATCAAGACCCGGGTGCTACGCGCGGCGGACGGCAATACCAACCGTGTGGTCTACGTGCTGGACGGCCAGCGGGCGCCGGAAACCCTCAATGGCTGGGAGATCGAGACCAACGTCCCCGAGGTCCTGGCGAGCTGGAATATCAATGTTGTCCTGCCGGTGGGTGGCATGTCGAGCTTCTACGCCGACTGGAACGCGCCGAGCAACTTCTTCGGTATCTCGCCGGGATCGGCGGGTTCGTCCACCGGATCCGGTGCCACGGAGGCCTTCCTGGCAGGGCCGGGTAAGAGCTACCGCTACGACTGGGAAACCTTCCTGACCCAGCAACTGCGGTTCGCGCTGCGAGATCGCTTGGGGTTCAATCCGAATCGCAATGGTGTATTCGGTCTGTCGATGGGCGGCAGTGCCGCGCTGACGCTGGCGGCCTATCATCCGGATCAGTTCAGCTTCGCCGGTTCGTACTCGGGCTACCTCAATATTTCGGCGCCGGGTATGCGGGAGGCGATTCGGGCGGCGATGATGGACGCGGGCGGCTATAACGTGGATTCGATGGCGCCGCCATGGGGTCCGCAGTGGCTGCGGATGGATCCGTTCGTCTTCGCGCCGCGCCTGATCGCGAACGGCACCCGGGTATGGGTGGCCGCCGGTAGTGGGCTGCCGATGTCCGAGGATCTGACCATCCCGCTTCTGGCGGCCACCGACCGTGTCGTCAGAGGTGCGCCGCTCGAGGCGCTCGCCTTGGCGAATACCAGGGCATTCCAGGTCCGCATGATGACATTGGGAGCGCAGAACGTGGTGTATTCGTTCCCGCCTGCCGGTCTGCACGCGTGGACCAACTGGCAGGACGAGGCCTACCGCATGATCCCGGACCTCTCGGCCAATATCGGTTAGTCCCAACCGTGAAACGGACCGCCTGAAGTACCGGGTGGTCCGTTTCTTTTGTGCGGACCAATATATTTGCTTACTTGTTGCTTGCGTGGTCGTTGATGAAGCAGTTTCGGTGCGCATGCCCGGTGTGGGTCCGTAGTGTGAGTCCACGCTGGTAATTCTCTGGACTCCATCACGATCCGGTATTGCAGCAGCCTTTCGCTCGGGTGTGATTCGAATATGCCTATGTACGAGCGGTAAACGCTGAGATGTTCTGCTCATGGTAGGCGTCGGTACGGGTGTCGATCCGCATGCGCAGTGGTGGCGATCAACGGTGATCGCACGGGCAAAGGTCGAATTGATGCGATCCAGCGGAGTGCGCGGGATAGTTGCCGCGGTCGCGGTGGCGGGTGGCTGCGACCGTTCGATGGTCGGCGGGCCAAGTGTTGGCGCTGCCATTCATGATCGCGGAATATCAATGTGATTATGCCGGTGCGTGTGCATCACCTGGACCAATTCTGCTATGCCGGTTTGCATTCGGGCTATCCGAATAATCTCCGCGCCCGGTGAGCGCGAGGGTCTGCGGCTGGTTCTGCTCGACGCTGGCGGGTTCACTATCGACGTCAAGTGGGATCTGTGTTGGCCGCGCAATGGCCCGTTCATGTTCGCCGACCTGCTGCGCGCGAACGGAACTCGGCTGTGGATCTCCTCGGGCAATGGCCAGAACGGCTCGCGTGATGTGATCAACGCGCCGATCGACGTCTGCCACCTCGGCGAAGCGATCGCGCTGGAGACCATCACAATGGCCGATATCCGGGCCTTCCGGGGCCGGCCGACTCGCTCGCCCCCGCGAACGCGGTCTTCGATTGCCCGGCGGTCGGCGCGCACCACCGGGCCGATCAAGTGTTCGAGATGCGGCCGGATCTGAGCAGGAACCTCGGGTGAGCGATTCCGCACTCCCTAGTGCCCCCTAATCTTTGTTCGAAATTCCCGTTCCGACACGACATCTCCGGGCGAACGCGCTAAGGTCACCGCACGATCACAGCTTGTGAACGTGCGGAATTCGGCCACTCGATTACCCCGGTCTTGCTAAGACTTCGCATGTCGAATAACCTCCAGCGAGCGCAAGTGTGACCAGATCGTTGTAGCGCCGTCTCTTGTGCCGGAATGTCGGGTACCGGTTGGCATGTGACGCGCGTCTCGTTGGCAGCACGGGTGCTGCCCGGCCCCTCGTGGGCTACGGGCGGCACCACAACAGCAGAAAGAGAGCAGGATTCATGCGTTTCGGCAGGGCGGCCGCGCCGAAGAGAACCAAGTCGGGACGGCGAGGCAACCCTCGTGGTTGGCGTAGTCGAATTCTGGGTGTCGGTGCCGCTGCGTTGGCGCTGCCGATCACCGCGGGCGTGACGGGCCCGACCGTCGCCATGGCCGCACCGGTCCACGGCCCCGCTTTGCGGGCGCCGTCCGGCGGCTTCGAGGACCTGATGGTCCCGTCGGTGATGGGCCCGATCAAGGTCCAGGTGCAGTGGGCGGCGCGCGGCGGTAACGCGGCGGTCTACCTGCTCGACGGTCTGCGTGCTCGCGACGACCGCAATGCCTGGTCGTTCGAGACCAACGCCCTCGATCAGTTCAAGAACGACAACATCTCGCTGATCATGCCGGTCGGCGGTCAGTCGAGCTTCTACGCCGACTGGTACGCGCCGAGCAACACCAACGGCCAGAAGACCACCTACAAGTGGGAGACCTTCCTGACCAAGGAACTCCCCGCCTTCCTCGAGGGCTACGGTGTGTCACGCACGAACAACGCGGTTGTCGGCCTCTCCATGGGTGGCTCCGCCGCGCTGGCGCTGGCCGCCTACCACCGCGACCAGTTCAAGTACGCCGCCTCCTACTCCGGCTACCTGAACATCTCCGCGCCGGGCATGCGTGAAGCGATCCGCATCGCGATGCTGGATGCGGGCCGCTACAACGTCGACTCGATGGCCGCGCCGTGGAGCTCGCAGTGGCTGCGGATGGACCCGTTCGTCTTCGCCCCGCAGCTGAAGGGTCTGCCGATGTACATCTCGGCGGCCAGCGGTCTGCCGGGTCAGTACGACCGGCCGAACTCCGCGGTCGGCTACTTCAACACCGCCAACGGTATGGCGCTGGAGGCGCTCTCGCTGGTGAACACCCGTGCGTTCCAGGCCCGCCTGTCCTCGCTCGGCATTCCGGCGCAGTTCGACTTCCCGGCCGCGGGTACGCACTCGTGGAAGTACTGGGAGGGCGAGCTGTGGAACTCCCACAACGGCATCCTCGACGCCACCGGCGGTTGGTGATTCAGGGATAGGACGCCGAACGGCGCCGTTCGCTTCCGACTCGGAAGCAGACGGCGCCGTTCGCTTTTCGGGGCTTCCGCTGTGTTTTTCGGATCGCTGAATCAGACAGTGCGCTCTGCTGCCGCGTGTCCTACCAGGAACCACGAGGTAGCGGGGGTAGGAAGCTCTTGTGGCAGGAGTTGCATTCGGCAGCAGGGGGCGGCGCGGATGGTGTGACGGACGTGTGGCCCGCCGGGCCGCGCTGCTCGCCACCGCCGTGGTGATTCCGCTCGCCTCAGGTCCTTCCCCGATCACCGCACCCGCAAACGCGCAGCCCGCGGTCGCTCCGGTCGCGGTCCCGACGGTGCAGAACGTGGTCTGGCTCACCGATCGGCGGGTCGCGCTGTGGATCAATTCGCCATCGATGGCCACACCCGTCCAGGTGCAGCTATTGCTGGCGCGGGATTGGAATACCCACCCCGATGCCAGGTTCCCGGCCTTGTTCATGCTCGATGGCCTGCGTGCCACCGATGACGAGAGCGGCTGGACCCATGAGGCGGGTGCGGTGGACTTCTTCGCCGATAAGAACGTCACGGTGGTGCTGCCGGTCGGCGGTCAGGCCAGCTTCTACTCCGACTGGCTACAACCCGACAACGGCCACAACTACAAGTGGGAAACGTTTCTGACCAAGGAACTTCCGCCGCTGCTCGAGAGTCAGTGGCGGACCTCGGATATCCGTGGCGTCGAGGGCATTTCGATGGGCGGCACGGCCGCGATGTTCTTGGCCGGGCGCAATCCGAACTTCGTCAAGTACGCGGGGTCCTACTCCGGTGTACTGACCACGACGACGCTCGGCATGCCGCAGGCGATCCAGTTCGCCCTGCGCGATGCGGGCGGATTCGACTCGGCCGCCATGTGGGGTCCACCGGGCGGACCGGAATGGGACGGGCACGACCCCTACGCGCTGGCCGACAAGCTCAAGGGCGTCAGCCTCTACATCTCCAGCGGCAGCGGCTCGACCGGTCCGTTCGACCAGGCCAGCGGCATTCCGGGGGTCAGCACCAATTACGCGGGCATGGGGTTGGAGATCCTGTCCCGGCTGACCTCGCAGAATTTCGTGGCCAAACTGGGCAAACTATCCATCCCGGCCCAGGTGAACTACCGTCCCTCCGGCACGCATTCGTGGCCGTACTGGGATTTCGAAATGCGCCAGTCCTGGCCGCAGGCCGCCGCGGCGCTCGGTGTCGATCCGGATAAACCGCCGTGCCGGACAGCCGGTGCGATCGGCGCGCTGGTGGGCGGCAGCGGCTGGCTCGGCGACTGCCTCACCAAGGAGTACCAGGTGGCGGGCGGTACCGCACAGGACTTCAAGGGTGGCCGGGTCTTCTATTCGCCGCCCGATGGCGCGCATCCGGTCGCGGGCATGATCGGCGGCGGTTATCAGGCGGCGTTGGGGCCGGGCGGTCCGCTCGGCCTGCCGACCGGCGATGAGCGCGGGCTGCCCGACGGTCGCGGACACATGCAGACCTTCCAGAGCGGAATGCTCTACTGGACCCCGCGGACCGGCGCCCAGGTGGTGCGCGGCGCGATCCTCGATGAATGGGGTAGGCAGGGCTTCGAGACCGGCCCGGCCGGATACCCCACTGCGCCGGAGGTCAAGACCCCCGCCAAGGACGGCGCGGTCCAGTCCTTCGAGAACGGCCCGTTCTTCTACAGCGCCAGGACCGGTGCGCACCGGGTGCAGGGGATGATCCTGGGCAAGTACGCCGAATTGGGTTATGAGAACAGCCAACTCGGCTTCCCGGCCACGGAGGAGACCCCCTCGAAGGATTTCGGCCGCTACAGCAAGTTCGAGGGCGGAAACATCTACTGGAGTCCGCTTTCGGGCGCGTGGCCGGTGCGTTCGGGCCCGATCATGGATATGTGGTCGGTGCTCGGCTATGAGAACGGCAGGCTCGGTTATCCGACCAGTGACGAGTTCGGCATTCCGGGCGGGTATCAGCAGAATTTCCAGACCGGCCACATCACCGTGCGCGATGGCAAACCTGAAGTTCACGGCATCTAATTCCGGTCAGTCTGTTTTCTGATCAATTGCACCCGCAGACCCCCTTCAGCGACCTGCGAGCAGTCGCCATTGCTGGCTTTCCTCTAGCCTGGGTGGCGACCCAACCCTTAGCGAACAGATCGAGGACACGAATTCATGCATCGGACCCGTGGAAAGGTTATCGGCGTAGTCGTGGGGATCGCCGCTACCGGCTTGCTCGCTGCCTGCGGCAATAACGATTCGACGGCGACGAGTACGCCGACGATGTCCCACACCACGACGGCCGCGTCGCCGACCGCCGCCCCGACCAGCGCTGGTGCGACCGGACAGCCGCCGGCCTCCGAGCCCGCGCAGACGACCGTCGATACGGCGACGCCCGAGCGCCCGCAGCCGGTCCCGACCAATGCCGTCCCGACCGAGGACAGCTCCAAGCTCACCGACAAGGACAAGAAGTTCCTGGACGCGCTGAAGGCCGCTGGCGTCACCACCGCGTCGCCCGATATCGCGCTGAGCATCGGCGCCTATGTCTGCCAGGGCGTCGCGGCGAATGCCTCCGACCAGGATCTGATGACCTTCGTCTCCGCGATGGCCGGGTCGGATCCGTCCTTCGATCCGGCGAAGATGCCGGTGGAGAAGGCCGGAAGGATCTACATCGATACGGCTAAGGCGACGTACTGCCAGTGAGTGCGCGCGGTTCGACGTCCCGCCGGTCCGGGAAACCGGTGGGGCGCCTGCTCTTCATCGGGCTCGTCGTGCTCGTCGTCATCATCGCGGTGGTGCTGTGGTTCGTACTGGCCGGGCGGCTGCGCCCGCCCAAGCCGGGTCCGAAGCCGCCGCCCGCACCGCCGACCTCGCAACCGGCCTGGTGTCCCGATGTGCAGATGATCTCGGTGCCCGGGACCTGGGAATCGAACAGCAATGACGATCCGCACAGTCCGACGGCGAATCCGATCTCGCTGATGCTCAATGTTTCGGGGCCGCTATCGCAGCAGTTCCCGCAGGGGCGGGTGGACGTCTACACCACCCCGTATGTCGCGCAGTTCTCCAATCCGATCGCGATCCCGCCGGACGGCCAGCAGTCGTACAACAACAGCCGCTCCGAGGGTTGGCAGCGCACGATCGACATGATGGCGAGTCGGTATCGCGACTGTCCGCTGACCACGTACGTGATCGCGGGGTTCTCCCAGGGCGCGGTGATCGCGGGCGATATCGCCAACCAGATCGGCGCGGGCAATGGACCGGTACCCGCGGATAAGGTGCTCGGCGTGACGCTGATCGCCGACGGCCGCCGCACCGGTGACGGTGGAACCGGCCAGGCCATCCAGGTCGGCACGGCGCCAGCGGGTGTCGGCGCGGAAGTCGCGCTCAATGGATTGAAGGTTCCCGGCATCACGATGACCGGTGCGCGTTCGGGTGGGTTCGGTTCGCTCGCCGACCGCACCTACACCATCTGCGCGCCGGGCGATCTGATCTGCGATTCACCCCGAGACGCGTTGAGCCCCCTGAACATCGTGGGCAGCGTGCTGACCCTGGTACACGCGGTGGGCAACCCGGTGCACAGTCTGTACAACGGCTACGTGGTCGACGGTAATGGCACCACCGCGACGCAGTGGACGGTGAGCTGGGCCAATGGGTTGATCGAGGAGGCGCCGCATCCGGCGCATTCGTGAGATCGCACAGCAAACGTGCGCTCGGACCGGTGTTCGCACGCGTGGTGCTGCGACAACCGCACTGGAGTTCCGTCGCACGCTGTAAAGTGCGCCTGATGATCGCGACGCAGGCAGCTGCCCCCAAAAGCGTGGGCACGTGTGGCCTCGCGTCGCGCCCACATTTCCTTACAGCCAGGAGCATGAGTTCATGACAGAAGCCGCCGCACCGGCCACCACGGCGAGCCGTGAAGCGGATGCTGAGTTGACCGCACTGGGCACTCCTCTGCGATCCTTCCGCTTCGCGGCGGCGGGCGAGGGAAATAAGCAAGAGGGCGGGGCCCGCAAGTTCATCCAGACGGCGCAGCAGGCCGAGGAGTACGGCTTCGACACCTTTGTGGTGCCGGATCACCTGGGTGACCAGATCGGCCCGATCGCCGCGCTCGGCGCGCTGACCCAGGCCACCGAGCGGATCCGGCTGGGAACCTCGGTGCTGGCCAATGGCTTCCGGCATCCCGTGGTGCTGGCCAAGGACCTGGCCACCATCGATGTGCTGTCCAAGGGCCGCCTCGAGGTCGGCATCGGCGCAGGCTGGAAGCAGGACGAATTCCTTGCCGCCGGTCTGCCCTACGAGGCGCCGGGGGTGCGGCTCGCGAAGCTGGACGAGACGCTGAGCATCCTCGATGTGCTGCTGCGTGGCCAGGAGTGCACCTTCGAGGGCAAGTACTACCAGGTGCACGGCGTCAAGGGCACGCCACGGCCGCGCCAGGGTCCGCGCCCGCCGATCTGCACCGGCGGCGGCGGACCGAAGATGCTGCGCCTGGCCGCCAAGCACGCCGACATCATCTCGGTCGTTCCGGTCACCACCAAGAACGGCAAGGGTCTGCTCTCCGGCATCACCTTGGAGAAGACCATCGAGAAGGTGAACCTGATCAAGGAGGCGGCGGGTGACCGGTTCGCCGATATCGAGCTGAACTGGGCCATCACCGCGATCGTCATTACCGACGATCGGGAGAAGACCGCCGAGATGGCGCTGTCCGCGATCGATCGCGGCCTGCACCCCGACCTCGAGGTGGACGTCAAGCTGTCGGTCGAGGACATTCTCGCCTCCCCGTATGTGGCGATCGGCACATTCGAGGAGATCGCCGAACAGATCCGTCAGGTGCGGCAACTCACATCGATGTCCTATGTCGGTGTGTTCCCCACCCAGATGGACGCGTTCGCGCCCGTGATTCCGCTGCTGCGGGGAGAGTGACCCGGTCTTCTCTGTAACATGACTCTGGTTTGAGAACATCTAGCCGATAGCGGTCTACCGCGCAGACCGCAATAAAATCTGCAGGCTGGCTCTCGCATGTAGAGCACCCGCTGCGATAGCGAGTCGGGGCCTCACAGGTAACAGCGGCGATATCGCCGTCTTGCTGCGTGTGCCTCGGAGGAGATGAAGGAATGGACGAGACTTTCGACGATTACCTGGATGAGACCGGGAACATCCGTATTCCCGATGACCACACCCTGGTAGACCACGTCGAGAAGCACACCCGCAACGACGCGAACACGCTCGCGTACCGCTACATCGATTACTCGCGTGAGCGTGACGGTGAGGCGCAGGAGCTGACGTGGCGTGAGTTCGGTGTTCGGCTGCGCGCGGTGGCCGCTCGACTGCAGCAGGTGACCAACCCGGGCGACCGGGTCGCGATCCTGGCCCCGCAGGGCCTGGATTACGTGATCTCCTTCTTCGCCGCGATCTACGCGGGCACCATCTCGGTTCCGCTGTTCGACCCGGACGAGCCGGGCCATACCGACCGCCTGCACGCGGTGCTCGGCGACTGCGAACCCTCGGCCATTCTGACCGCGAGCTCCTCCGCGGCCGGTGTGCGCCAGTTCTTCCGTTCGCTGCCCGCCGCACAGCGTCCGCGCATCATCGCGGTCGACGCGATCCCGGACAGTGTCGGCGAGAGCTGGGTGCGCCCTGATGTCGCCGTCGACGATATTGCCTACCTGCAGTACACCTCGGGCTCCACCCGCGTACCGGCCGGTGTCGAGATCACCCACCGGGCGGTCGGCACCAACCTGCTGCAGATGGTCGAGGCGATCAACCTGGACTGGAACTCGCGCGGTGTCACCTGGCTGCCGCTGTTCCACGATATGGGCCTGCTGACGGTGATCCTGCCCGCGGTCGGCGGCAAGTACATCACCATCATGTCGCCGAGCGCGTTCGTGCGCCGCCCGTACCGCTGGATCAAGGAACTGGCCGCACACAACGACGGTGCCGGAACCTTCGCCGCCGCACCGAACTTCGCATTCGAGCACGCCGCGGCGCGTGGTCTGCCGAAGAGCGGCGAGTCGCTGGATCTGTCGAATGTCATCGGTCTGATCAACGGCAGCGAGCCGGTCACCACCTCGTCGATGAAGAAGTTCAACGAGGCGTTCGCACCGTACGGCCTGCCCAAGACCGCGATCAAGCCCTGCTACGGCATGGCCGAGGCGACGCTGTTCGTCTCCGCGACCAAGGCCGAGGACGAGGCCAAGGTCGTCTACGTCGACCGCAACGAGCTCAATGCGGGCCGGATGGTCAGGGTTGAGCAGGGCACCGAGAACTCCATCGCGCAGGTCTCCTGCGGTTATGTGGCGCTGTCGCAGTGGGCGGCCATTGTCGATCCGGAAACCGTCGACTCCGACGGCGGCGGACACGAACTGGCCGACGGCCGGGTCGGCGAGATCTGGCTGCACGGCAACAATATGGGCATCGGCTACTGGGGTCGCCCGGACGAGACCGCGGCCACCTTCCACAACAAGGTCGCGCATCGTCTTATCGAGGGCAGTCACACCGACGGCACCGCGGCCGATGCGAACTGGATGCGCACCGGCGATTACGGTGTCTACTTCGAGGGCGAGCTGTATATCACGGGGCGGGTGAAGGACCTCGTGATCGTCGACGGCCGCAACCACTACCCGCAGGATCTCGAGTTCTCCGCGCAGGAGGCCTCGAAGGCGCTGCGGCCCGGTTTCGTCGCGGCGTTCTCGGTGCCCGCGAACCAGCTGCCCGCCGAGGTGTTCGAACAGGGCAGCCATTCGGGCCTGAGCTTCGACGCCGATGACGCCTCCGAACAGCTCGTCATCGTTGCCGAGCGCGGGCCGGGCGCCGGTAAGGCCGATCCGCTGCCGATCGCGGACGCCGTCCGCGCCGCGGTATCCCAGCGCCACGGTGTGACCGTGCGCGACGTGCTCTTGGTACCCGCCGGGTCGATTCCGCGGACCTCCAGCGGCAAGATCGCGCGACGCGCCTGCAAGACTGCTTATCTGGAGGGAACGCTGCGGGGTGGTTACACCCAGCAGGCCTTCCCCGATGCACCGGAAGAGTAATTGCCCGAGGGTGGCGCCGTAGCGGCTGCTCGCAGGTCGATTCACCAGGATCGGCCCGATCGTGGACGCGCGGCGGGCCCTTCCCCCGCCAGGCGTCAATTCAACGGCGCGCCCGGTACCCAGACAGGTAGCTTGAGGAATTGATGGCTGACAACGAGGGCACGCCCACCCAGACGACCGAAATCGTGCCCGCCGCGGCGGACGCGATCGATACCGCTGACGCTTCGCAGTCCGCCGCGAAACCCGGCGCCGCGACGACCGATATGTCGGTCCCGGAGCTGCGGGAATGGCTGCGGCGCTGGGTCTCCGACGCGACCGGTCAACCGATCGAGCAGATCACGGTGGACCGGCCGATGGAGGAGTTCGGGCTGGCCTCCCGCGATGCCCTCGCCCTCGGCGGTGATATCGAAGAGCTGACCGGTGTGGTGCTGACCGCGACGATCTACTACCAGCATCCGACCATTGCGTCGCTGGCCGAGGTCGTCATCAATGGTGAGCCGGAGGCGCCGGAGGAGGCGGGTGACGACTCGTTCTACACCGCCGGATACCAGCCGGGCGAGGCGCACGATATCGCGATCGTCGGCCTGTCGACGCGGCTGCCCGGTGCGGGCGATACCCCCGAGTCGACCTGGGAATTCCTGATCAACCGCGGTGACGCGATCCGGGAGCGGCCCGAGGGGCGGTGGGACGAGTTCACCAGTGAGCCCGCGGTCGCCGAGGCGGTTGCCGCGGGCAATACCCTGGGCGGCTACCTCGACCAAGAGGTCCTCAAGGGCTTCGACGCGGAGTTCTTCGCGATGTCGCCGATCGAGGTCGAGCGGGTCGATCCGCAGCAGCGCCTGGCCATGGAGTTGACCTGGGAAGCGTTGGAGCACGCCAGGATTCCGGCGAGTGAGCTCAAGGGTGAGCCGGTCGGTGTGTTCATCGGCTCGTCCAGCAATGAATTCCAGTTGATCGCCGCGCTCGGACTCGGCACCCCGGATCCGAATGTGCCCGCCTCGGCCGAGGCGTACGCCATCACGGGCAGCGTTTCCAGCATCATCCCCAACCGGGTGTCCTACTTCTTCGACTTCCGCGGTCCGTCGGTCGCGATCGATACCGCGTGCTCGTCCACCATGGTCGCGGTGCATCAGGCGGTGCGGTCGCTGCGCGACGGCGATTCGAATCTGGCTGTCGCCGGTGGCGTGAATATGCTGCTCTCGCCGATGGCGTCGCTCGGCTTCGATCGCAATGGCGCTATCGCCAAGAACGGGCGGCTCAAGGCGTTCTCGTCCGATGCCGACGGTTTCGTCCGCGCCGAGGGCGGCGGTCTGGTCGTGCTCAAGCGGCTCGCCGACGCCGAGCGCGACGGCGACAAGATCTACGCGGTGATCAAGGGTTCCGCGGTCAACAATGACGGCCGGTCCAACGGTCTGCTCGCGCCGAATCCGGATGCGCAGGCCGATGTGCTGCGCCGGGCCTACCGGGACGCGGGCATCGTGCCCTCGACGGTCGACTACATCGAGGCGCACGGTACCGGCACCCTGCTCGGTGATCCGATCGAGGCCGATGCGCTCGGCCGGGTGGTCGGCCGCGGTCGCGATGACGATAGGCCCGCGCTGCTCGGTTCGGCCAAGTCCAACTTCGGTCATCTGGAGTCCGGCGCGGGTGCGGCCAGCCTGGCCAAGGTGATCATGGCGTTCCAGCACAATGTGCTGCCGCCGAGCATCAACTTCGCCGGTCCGAATCCCTACATTCCGTTCGACCAGGCACATCTGAAGGTCGTTGCCGAGCCGACGGAGTTCCCCCGCTACAGCGGCACCGCGACGGTCGGTGTTTCCGGCTTCGGTTTCGGTGGTACCAACGCGCACCTGGTGCTGCAGGAGTACCTGCCCGTCACCGCGGCGCCCGTCGCCGCCGTCGAGCAGGTGGCCGCAGAGGTCGACGAAGAGTCGACGGATGTGATCGAGGAAGCAACCGAGATCGTCGAGGCCGCCGAAGTCATTGCGGCCGAACCCGAATGGTCGACCGAGCGGGCCGAGCCGCTGCCGGTGATCATCGCGGTATCCGCCTACCTGCCCTCGCGGCGTCGCCGCGCCGCCGCGGATCTGGCCGACTGGCTGGAATCCGATGCCGGTCGCGATGTTCCGCTGGCGGATGTGGCCCGGTCGACGGCCAAGCGCAGTCACGCGCGTTCGCGTGGTGTAGTGCTGGCCAAGACCCATGAGGAGGCCATCGCCGGTCTGCGCGCTATCGCGGCGGGTAAGCCGGGGCCCGGTGTGTTCACCGCGGACGCCCCAGCCGCCAATGGTCCGATCTGGGTGCTGTCCGGATTCGGTGCCCAGCACCGCAAGATGGGCAAGCAGCTCTATCTGGAGAATTCGATCTTCCGCAAGGCCGTCGACGAGGTCGATGAGCTGGTGCAGGACGAGGCCGGATATTCGGTGCGCGAAATGATCCTGGACGATGCCCAGGATTACAACGTCGGCACCTCGCAGGTCGGCATTTTCACCATTCAGATCGGTCTGGCCGCGCTGCTACGCGCGCACGGCGCACAACCCGATGCGGTGGTCGGTCATTCGATGGGTGAGGTCGCCGGGGCCTATATCTCCGGTGGACTCGTGCTCGAGGATGCGGTGCGCGTGATCTGCGCCCGCTCGCGCCTCATGGGCGAGGGCGAGGCGATGATCAGCGATGACGATGTGCGCAATATGGCGCTGGTCGAGCTGAGTGCCGCCGATATCGAGGCGATGCTGGTCGACTATCCGGACGTGGAGTGCGCGGTGTACGCGGCACCGACGAATACGGTGATCGGCGGACCGCAGGATCAGGTCGCGGCGATCGTGGCGAAGGTCGAGCAGGCGGGCAAATTCGCCCGCGTGCTGCAGACCCGCGGTGCCGGGCACACCTCGCAGATGGATCCGCTGCTGGGTGAGTTGGCGGCCGAGCTGGCCGGTATCGAGCCGACCAAGCTGAAGACGGGTCTGTACTCGACCGTCAACAAGGAAGAGTTCTACCGTCCCGGCAGCGATCCGGTGCACGATGAGGACTACTGGGTCAAGAACATGCGCCACGCGGTGTACTTCACCAATGCGGTGAAGCTCGCGGTGGACACCGGGCACACCACCTTCGTGGAGCTGGCGCCGAATTCCGTTGCGCTGATGCAGGTGCTGGGGACGACGTTCGCGGCCGGTGTGCACGATGCGCAGCTCATCCCGACGCTCAAGCGCAAGGAAGACGAATCGGCGGGCGTAATCGCCGCGCTGGCCCAGCTCTATGTGCACGGGCATCGGGTCGACCTGTCGTCGCTGCTGCCCGCTGGCGAGTACGCCGATATTCCGCGTACCGCATTCCTGCGCAAGCAGTACTGGCCGAAGGCGAAGATGGCCAGCGGCAGCGGTAACGCCCGGGTGCCGGGTGCGCATGTCGCGCTGCCCGACGGGCGGCACGTGTGGGAGGTGCCGGCCTCGGCTGTCACCGATCTCGCGGCGCTGGTGAAATCTGCTGCGGCACAGGTGCTCAGCGATGTCTCGCTCGGCGCGTCGGTCCCGCATGCGGTGCTGCCGACGGCCGGAACGCTGACCACCACGCTGACGCCGCATCTGGGTGGCGCATCGGTGCAGGTGCATGTCCGTGCGGGTGCGAACTTCCAGCTGCTGTTCGAGGCGGTCGTCGCATCGAGTGCGCCGCTGCCCGAACCCGTTGTCGCCGAGGCGGTTTCCGCTGCCGAGGTCGCGACCACCGCGGACACCGATCTGGAGATCGTCGAAACCTTCGGTGAGCGTTGGGATCCGGCGGGCACGCAGACCCTGGAGGAGCGGCTGGCGCTGATCGTCGCCGAGTCGATGGGGTATGCGGTCGAGGATCTGCCGATGGAGATCCCGCTGATGGAACTCGGCCTCGATTCGCTGATGGCCATGCGCATCAAGAACCGGGTCGAATACGAATTCGATATTCCGCAGCTGCAGATCCAGGCCGTGCGCGATGCCAACCTGAACGAGGTCGCCAAGGTGCTGCACTACGCCATCGAGCACCGCGACGAGGTGCAGGCGATGGCCGATAAGCAGGCCGCTGGCGAGGAGATCGCGGTCGACGGCGGATTCATTGCGGCGGCCCGCGCGGCTGTCGCGGCTGGCGAGGATCCGGCGGCCGTGGTTGCAAATGCGGCTGCCGCCGAAGGGGTTTCGCTGGGTGCCGAGAACACCACGGTGGCGGCGGAGGCCGAGCAGATAGTCGCCGAAGCCGAGACTGCTGCCGGTATCACCGGTGCTGCCGCTGGTACCGCCGCGCCTGCCTCGGCCACGCCCGAGCAGGCCGCCGCGGCCGAGGCCGACGAAGCCGCGATCGAACGCGCGCTGGCCGCCGAGGACACCACCGCGGTCGGTGGGGCCGAGGCCGTGGCTGCCGCTTCGATCTTCGGTCAGCCCGCCGGTGCCGACGAGGACGATGTGCCGCCGCGCGATGGCGCCGAGCGGCTGACCTTCGCCACCTGGGCGATCGTCACCGGTAAGTCGGCGGGTGGCATTTTCAACACCCTGCCGATCCTGGCGGAGGAGGTCGCCGAGAAGTTGGCGGCCCGACTCACCGAGCGGGTCAAGGCCGAGGTCAGCGTCGATGATGTGCTCGACTGCGAGACCATCGAGCAGCTCGCCGATATCGTGCGCAGTCTGCAGGACAGCGGCGCCGATGTGGACGGTTTCGTGCGTCCGCTGCGGGCACGGCCGGAGGGCTCGAATGCCGTGCCGGTCTTCGTATTCCACCCATCGGGCGGCAATACGCTGGTTTACGAACCGCTGCTGAAGCGGCTTCCGGCCGATACCCCGATGTACGGCTTCGAGCGCGTCGAGGGCGATATCGTCGAGCGGGCGCGCAAGTACCTGCCCGAACTGCGCAAGATCCAGGGCAACGGACCCTACGTGCTCTACGGCTGGTCGCTCGGCGCGGTATTCGCGCTGCAGATCGCCCAGCTGCTGCGGGCCGAGGGCGCCGATGTGCGCATCGTCGGCCTGATCGACCTGGCCATTCCGACCGAGGGCGAGGACAACAGCCCCGAGGAACGGTTGCGTCGCGTCGAGCGCTATCAGGTATTCGCGAAGAAGACCTACGGTGTGGAAGGCGCGCTGGATCGCGAACAGTTGGAGACGTTGGCCGCGGCCTCCGATGAGGAACAGTTCAAGATGATCAGCGATCTGATCAAGATCAGCGGAACCAAGATTCCGGGTGGCGTGCTCGAACACCAGCGCACCTCTTGGATCGAAGGGCGGCACTTGGCCAAGACCACGCCGACGCACTACGACGGCAATGTGGTGCTCTACCTCGCGGATCGGTATCACGACGGCATGATCGAGCTGGAGCCCCGGTACGCGGACCGGCGACCGAATGGTGGTTGGGATGAATACATTCCGAACCTAGAGGTTATTCATATCCCGGGTGACCACCTCCAGATCGTTGACGAGCCACGGATCGGAAAGATCGGAGCCGACCTCACCGCAAAACTTGCTGTAATCGCCCCGTAGGGGTGCCTGATGAGAGGGGCCACGTGAGCACTACTGCCGGGAAGCTCGCCGACCTGCGCAAAAGACTCGAATTAGCGCAGGAACCGGCGGGTGAAGCGGGGGTGGCGAAGCGGGCGAAGAAGGGAATTCCGAGCGCCCGCGACCGGATCAATATGCTGTTGGATCCGGGAACCTTTGTGGAAATCGGTGCGCTGGTGCGCAAGTCGGGTGATCCGTCCGCGCTGTACGGCGACGGCGTGATCACCGGGCACGGTCTGGTCGAAGGGCGTCCGGTCGCGGTGTTCTCACACGACCAGACCGTTTATGGCGGTTCGGTCGGTGAGATGTTCGGCCGCAAGGTCGCCAACATCATGGAGTACGCCGCGAAGGTCGGCTGCCCCATGGTGGGCATCAACGATTCCGGCGGTGCGCGCGTGCAGGAGGCCGTGACCTCGTTGGCCTGGTACGCCGAGCTCGGGAATCGCGCCGAGCCGCTGTCGGGGATGGTGCCGCAGGTGTCGTTGATTCTCGGCAAGTGCGCGGGCGGTGCGGTTTACGCGCCCATCAATACCGATGTGGTGGTGGCGACCGAAGAGGCGTACATGTTCGTCACCGGGCCCGCCGTGATCCGTGAGGTCACCGGCGAGGACGTGAGTCTCGAGGAACTCGGCGGCGCGCACAGTCAAGCGCAGTACGGCAACATCCATCATGTGGCCCCGGATGAGAAGGCCGCATTCGAATGGGTGCGCAGCTATCTGGGCTTCCTGCCGACCAGTTGCCAGGAGCGGCCCCCGGTCGTGAATCCCGGTCTGGAGCCGGAGCTCACCGAATCGGATCTGGAACTGAATTCGATTGTGCCGGACTCGGATAACTCCGCCTACGACATGTACGAGATCCTGTTGCGCATCTTCGACGACGGTGATTTCCACGAGGTCGGCGCCGCGGCTGGGCGCAATGTCATCACCGGATTCGCGCGGGTCGACGGGCGCAGCGTCGGCGTGGTCGCGAATCAGCCGATGGTGTATGCCGGTGCGCTCGACGCCAGGGCTTCCGATAAGGCGGCGCACTTCGTGCGTATGTGCGACGCGTTCGAGATTCCGCTCGTATTCGTGGTGGACACACCGGGATTCCTACCCGGCGTAGAACAGGAGAAGATCGGCGTCATCAAGCGCGGCGGCCGCTTCCTGTTCTCCTATGTGGAGGCCACCGTGCCCAAGGTGACTGTGGTGATCCGCAAGTCCTACGGTGGTGGGTACGCGGTAATGGGCTCGAAACAGCTCGGCGCGGATGTGAATCTGGCCTGGCCGACCGCGCGAATCGCGGTCATGGGCGCGGAGAGCGCGGTCAGTCTGATCGGCCGCAGGCAGATCGAGGCGGCGCCGGAGGACCAGCGTGCCGCGGTGCGCCAGCAGATGATCGACTTCTATAACGCGACCATGGCGACCCCCTGGGTTGCCGCCGAGCGCGGCTATATCGACGCCGTCATCGAACCCTCGGCCACCCGCCTCGAGCTGCGGCGTGCCCTACGCCTGCTGCGCGATAAGAAGCTCCCGCGCAACCCGCGCAAGCACCACCTGCTCCCGCTCTGACACGGCCGCAACTTCGACTACGGAATCGGGCCCGCAACCCGCGCG
>NZ_JBEXLC010000120.1:0-27849 GCF_040609795.1 Nocardia sp. NPDC004604 | reverse complement strand
GTCGATCACTGATCGACCCACCGGCGGCGGTTTTTGCGATGACAACTGGCGAATTCGCCAGGGCGGAGCGCGTTCTCGCGGACCGATGCGCGGCGGGCACACCCGATTTCGTCATCCTGGTCACCGCGCCCGGTGCTGTCGGCAATGCAGCCGCCACGGCCGCGGGAACGCCCCTGATGGCCGATCTGCGGGCCGAAAACGGCTGACACCGGCTGTCGGGTGCCGCGGAACCGGAACGGCAATCGCGCAGGCACTGGTTCGGGTGTGACGGTGCCGGTCACGCCGATGCCGCAGCCGGTCGCGGCCGGGAATCGGGCGAACACCGTGGTCACCACCGACCTGGAAGGCCGGGGAAATGGGCACGCAGCCGAACGCGACCAGCTGGAAACCCGGAAACGCCGCCAGTGCGCCGTAGCGCACGAACTTCTCACGATCGGGCCGCCCGCTCGTCTGCGCTTGGCACAATCGGATAACCAGGTAGTCGATCTTCGGTGACTTGACCGAAGTGCCTCCGTGACGGCCATAAGTTGCGCTACGTTCTGGAACAGGTTCCAGATTTTGGAGGTCTCCATGCGGCGTGTTCCAGGGTCCGCACTCGTTATCGCCGTACTCGCCGCGCTATGGGTCGGCGCGGCCGGTCCGGCGCAGGCGGAGTATCCGGTCGACTACAACTTTTTCGCGGGTATCCCGAATGAGCTGATCAATCATGGTGGGTCGCTGCCGGGATCGAACGACTGGTCGTGCAAGCCGAGTGCCGAGCATCCGAATCCGGTGGTGCTCGCGCACGGCACCGGCGGTGGTGCGCAGACCAATTGGGGCCTCTACGCGCCGCTGCTCGCCAACGAAGGTTACTGCGTCTTCTCGCTGACCTATGGCGCCTTCGACCTGCCGTGGCCGATCTCGGCGGTGGGTGGGATGCTGCCGATCGAGCAGAGCGCGGTGCAGTTCGGCGCATTCGTGGATCGGGTGCTCGCGGCGACCGGGGCGGCCAAGGTGGATGTGGTCGGACATTCGCAGGGCACGGTCATGCCGAACTACTACGCGAAGCGCCTCGGCGGTGCGGACAAGATCGATAAGTATGTATCGATCGCACCTGCCTGGTTCGGCTCCAATGCGGGCGGCGGCGCGGATATGGCGGCCTTCGCCGACCGACTCGGCGCCGGACCCTTCTTCCATGCGGCGGTGGGCTCGCTGTGTCAGGCCTGTACCGAGTTGCTGCGCGATTCCGCATTCCTGGCCGACCTCAATAGCGATGGCGTATATGTCCCCGGCATCACCTACACCAACATCATGGCCAGTCTCGACGAGGTCGTCGTGCCCTATACCTCGGGCTTCGTCACCGGGCCGAATGCCACGAACATCGTCGTACAGGACGGCTGCGCCGCCGACCTATCCGAACATCTGGCCATCGCGGGCAGCCCCCGCACCGCCCGCTTCGTCCTGAATGCCCTCGATCCGGCGCATGCGCGCGAGGTGCCGTGCGAATACGTGCCGCCGTTCACCGGCTAACGCCACGCCTGGGAAGCTCGGACGGCGATTTCGCTGAGGGCAAAACCTGAGCGGAAACGTATCCCGCAACGAGCACGTTATGAGTGAATGACCGTGCTGTCGCCGGTCCCCAATAGGGTGGACTGGAGGCGGCGTAATCCCCTGCCAACTAGAGTGGAGGCCGGGGCCGCAACCCCCGGGCTTCATGGCAGGCTGACGCCAAAGAAGCGTCGGACGCCAGAATGTCGGAGCAGGAGAGTGAGGGAGCGATGTTCGAGAGGTTCACCGACCGCGCGAGGCGCGTCGTTGTCCTGGCCCAAGAAGAGGCCCGGATGCTCAACCACAACTACATCGGCACCGAGCACATCCTGCTTGGGTTGATCCACGAGGGCGAGGGCGTAGCGGCGAAGTCGCTGGAATCCCTTGGTATTTCGCTGGAGGGTGTGCGCAGCCAGGTGGAGGAGATCATCGGCCAGGGCCAGCAGGCCCCGTCCGGTCACATCCCGTTCACCCCGCGTGCCAAGAAGGTGCTGGAACTGAGCCTGCGCGAGGCGCTGCAGCTCGGCCACAACTACATCGGCACCGAGCACATTCTGCTCGGCCTGATCCGTGAAGGTGAGGGTGTCGCGGCGCAGGTGCTGGTGAAACTGGGTGCCGATCTCAACCGGGTGCGCCAGCAGGTCATCCAGCTGCTGTCCGGATATCAGGGCAAGGAACCGGTGGAATCCGGTTCGCGCGGCGAGGCCGGGACCCCGTCCACCTCGCTGGTGCTGGACCAATTCGGTCGCAACCTGACCCAGGCCGCCCTCGAGGGCAAGCTCGACCCGGTCATCGGCCGCTCGAAGGAAATCGAGCGCGTCATGCAGGTGCTGAGCCGCCGCACCAAGAACAACCCGGTCCTCATCGGCGAGCCCGGTGTCGGTAAGACCGCCGTGGTCGAGGGTCTGGCACAGGCCATCGTCAACGGTGAGGTCCCGGAGACGCTGAAGGATAAGCAGCTCTACACCCTCGACCTGGGATCCCTGGTCGCGGGCAGCCGCTACCGCGGTGACTTCGAAGAGCGCCTGAAGAAGGTGCTCAAGGAGATCAACACCCGCGGCGACATCATCCTGTTCATCGATGAGCTGCACACGCTCGTCGGCGCGGGTGCCGCCGAGGGCGCCATCGACGCGGCCTCGATCCTGAAGCCGAAGCTGGCCCGCGGCGAGCTGCAGACCATCGGTGCGACCACCCTCGACGAGTACCGCAAGTACATCGAGAAGGACGCCGCCCTGGAGCGCCGGTTCCAGCCGGTGCAGGTCGGCGAGCCGACGGTCGAGCACACCATCAATATCCTCAAGGGTCTGCGCGACCGCTACGAGGCACACCACCGGGTGTCCATCACCGACGGTGCGCTGGTGGCCGCCGCGACGCTGGCCGACCGCTACATCAACGACCGGTTCCTGCCGGACAAGGCGATCGACCTGATCGACGAGGCCGGTGCGCGCATGCGCATCCGTCGCATGACCGCTCCGCCGGACCTGCGCGAATTCGACGACAAGATCGCCGATGCGCGCCGGGAGAAGGAAAGCGCCATCGACGCGCAGGACTTCGAGAAGGCGGCGCGACTGCGCGATAAGGAAAAGCAGCTGGTCGCCAAGCGCGCCGAGCGCGAAAAGCAGTGGCGCTCCGGTGATCTTGATGTCGTGGCCGAGGTCGACGACGAGCAGATCGCGGAAGTGCTGGCCAACTGGACCGGTATTCCGGTGTTCAAGCTCACCGAGGAGGAGACCACCCGTCTGCTCCGCATGGAGGACGAGCTGCACAAGCGGATCATCGGCCAGGAGGATGCGGTCAAGGCCGTCTCCAAGGCGATCCGCCGTACGCGTGCCGGTCTGAAGGATCCCAAGCGTCCCTCGGGCTCGTTCATCTTCGCCGGTCCGTCCGGTGTCGGTAAGACCGAGCTGGCCAAGTCGCTGGCGAACTTCCTGTTCGGCGACGATGACGCGCTCATCCAGATCGACATGGGCGAGTTCCACGACCGCTTCACCGCTTCGCGGCTCTTCGGCGCCCCGCCGGGGTACGTCGGCTACGAAGAGGGCGGCCAGCTCACCGAAAAGGTGCGCCGCAAGCCGTTCTCGGTCGTTTTGTTCGACGAGATCGAAAAGGCACATCAGGAGATCTACAACACCCTGTTGCAGGTCCTCGAGGATGGTCGTCTCACCGACGGCCAGGGTCGTACGGTCGACTTCAAGAACACCGTGCTGATCTTCACCTCGAACCTGGGTACCTCGGATATCTCCAAGGCCGTTGGTCTGGGCTTCACCCAGAGCAGTGCCGAGGGTTCGAACTACGAGCGGATGAAGCTCAAGGTCAACGACGAGCTGAAGAAGCATTTCCGGCCCGAGTTCCTCAACCGCATCGACGATGTGATCGTCTTCCACCAGCTGACGACCGAGCAGATCGTGCAGATGGTGGACCTGATGATCGGCCGCGTCGCCGTGCAGCTGAAGAACAAGGACATGGAGATCGAGCTGGCTCCGCAGGGCAAGGCACTGCTTGCCAAGCGCGGCTTCGATCCGGTGCTCGGCGCCCGGCCGCTGCGCCGGACCATCCAGCGCGAGATCGAGGACCAGCTGTCGGAGAAGATCCTCTTCGGCGAGATCGGTCCGGGTCAGACCATCGTGGTCGACGTCGAGGGCTGGGATGGCGAGGGCGCCGGCGAGAACGCCAAGTTCACCTTCACCGGCAAGGCGAAGCTGACCAAGGCGCCCGCGACGGAGGAGAAGCCGGAGGTCGTGCTCACGGGTGCGGGCGAAGGCACCGGGGCCGAGGCCGCCAGCGAATAGGCTCGAACGGCTGGAAGATGCCGCCCACCGGACTTCCGGTGGGCGGCATTTTTCGTGAAATTCGCAGGTTCGCGCAGCGGCGTACCGTGGTGAGCGTTCATCGAATAACAACCACGGGGGTGCTGGATGACAAATTCAGATCTGACGCTGATCGCCGTACTGCTGGATCGCTCCGGGTCCATGCAATCGATCAAATCCGATACCGAGGGCGGCTTCGATGCCTACATCGAGGAACAGCGCAAGGTGCCGAAGACGACGCTGGTGACGCTGGCGCAATTCGATACCGAATACGAGCTGGTCTATGCGAATCGGCTGATCGGCGAGGTGCCGCCGCTGAGCCTGCAACCGCGCGGCGGTACCGCGCTCTATGACGCGCTGGGGCGGCTCGTGACCGACATCGGCACCGAACTCGCCGCCCGACCCGAGCATGAGCGTCCGGGCACGGTGATCGTCGTGGTGCTCACCGATGGGCACGAGAATTCCAGTCTGGAGTGGACGCATGCTGCGGTGCGGGCGCTGATCACCCAGCAGCAGGAGGTGTACGCCTGGGACTTCGTCTTCCTCGGCGCGAATATGGATGCGGTGGCCGTCGGCTCCGAACTGGGCTTCGATCCGCGTCGCTCGCTCACCTACGGTGCGACACCGGCTGGTACAGCCGGTGTATTCGCTTCAGCGGCGGCGTATTCGGCGCGGCGCAGTATGGCCGCGCCCGGACAGGCGGTGGCCGGTTTCACCGATGCCGAACGGCGGGCGGCGAATCCGGACGGTCAGTAGTTTCCGGGTTGGTGCGGGCGCGAATTTCAGCGCAACGCCGCGGCCGCGAGAATTGGCGACCGCGGCGTTGCGCACCAGCGGTTAGACAGTGGAGTTCGCGAACCGGGCCAGTGCCGGGGCGAAGGCATCGGCCAGTTCGCCCGGGACGATCAGTTCATCGATTCCGTACTTCTCCCTGCGGTATTCGAGCACTTCGGCGACGGTCGCCGGATCGCGGTCCAGCACACTCGCCGATCCGGCCGCCCGCAGGCCAGCCGCGGTGAGACCGAGCCGCTTGCTCAGCCAGAACGGCAGCTCATCACCGATGCCGACCAATTGGTGGGTGAAGCGCACATCGCGATCGGTGTTGTCGCGGACCACCCGGACCATCTCGGCGAGATCGGCCTCAGTGGCCTCCGGCCCGGCGGCCAGTAGTACCCGATCGGCGAAATCCGCTGCGACAGTGAGCATTCGAGGTCCGTTCGCGGCGACGATGATCGGCGGCGCCGGATCGACCTGTTCGCGTACCGCCTGCACGGTGGCGATGAGTTGCGCACGGCGCTCGGCCGCCGAACCCCAAGGCATACCGAGCCGTTCGGCCTCCGCACGCGCATCGGGACGCCCCGACCCGATGCCGAGTTCGAATCGCTGGTCCGAAAGCAGTTGCAATGCGGCGATTTCCCGCACCGTGACGGCTGGGGTGCGCAGCGGAGCGGCCAGCACGTTCGGACGCAGCCGGACCGTGGTGGTCACCGCCGCGGCGGCCGCGAGCGCCGGGAAGGGCGAAGGGGTGTTCAGTGTGTCCGGGAGCAGGATGGTGCGGTAGCCCTGTTGCTCGGCGCCGCGTGCCGCGCGGGCCCATTCGGCACCCGAGCGGGGTGTTATGACGATTCCGAAGGTCATGCTCATGGTGTGGTCTCCCGTGATTCGGGTCGAATGATCATTGGTTCGAATGACGACGGTGTGCTGGCGGCCGATATCTATTGGGCAAACGTTCGTCGCGATGCCCGCCGCTCATGGGACTGGGGCGGCGGGTACGGCCTTCGGCGAAAACACTTGTGGCTCAAGTCGTGGGACTTTCCCCGCGCGGCTTGCCTACGCGTTCGCGAAGTACCGCGAGTCGGCTCCGATATTGGTCCTCGGTGATCTCACCGCGGGCGAATGCGGTACGCAGCGCATCGATTCCGCTCCGGTGTCCCCAGAACCGCCGCCGCGCGAAGACGACAATCACAATGAAGGTGATCCAGAACAGCAATGGAAAGATCCAGAAGAACGGCCAGGGATGCCAGCGGTCGTCATAGTGATCGGCCAAAAAGGTCATGGCCTGGGGTTGTGTGAAAATGTTCATGCCCCAACCCTGCTCCGGACACCGCCTGCCGGACATCGGCCTGCCGACGATATTCGTCCTACGCCTGTACGCGTATGCGTTGGGTTGGGAAGCGCCGTCGACGCTGGATATGCCCATTGTTTGCGGGTCGGCGGCACGGCGCGTAGGGCACAGTTGGCCAGGACGTTGCTGGCGTCGTCCGGTGACAACGGTCAGCGACTCGACTGCGCACCGTTGGTCGCAGCAGCACCCCGCCATCCGGGGTATTCGGCTGCCGCGAGGGGTATACAGACGCGGGAAATGGACGGCCTCGCATAGCCACTGGGCTCCTCGCACACCTTATGCGATGTGCGAGGAGCCGGGAAGTCAGGCGAGGGCGGCGTCGAGGGTGATGTTGTCCACTCCGGCGAGGGCCTTGCTGACCGGGCAGCCCGCCTTGGCGGCGGCCGCGGCGGCGGCGAAACCGTCGGCGTCCAGGCCGGAGACCCGGCCGCGTACGGTCAGTTTGATGGCGTTGATGCGGAAACCGCCATCGGGGTCCGGGCCGAGGGTCACGTCGGCGGTGACGTCAAGGGTCTCGGGAGTGCCACCCGCATTGGCGATCTGCGCCGAAAGGGCCATGGCGAAGCAGGAGGAGTGGGCGGCCGCGATCAGTTCCTCGGGGCTGGTGGTGCCATCGGCATCGTCGGCGGCGCGCTTGGGGAAGGAGACGTCGTACTTACCGACACCGGAACTGGCCAGCTCGACCTGGCCGGAACCGTCCTGAAGGCCGCCGGTCCAAGCGGTGCGCGCGGTACGTGTGGGCATCACAGTCCTTTCGACAATGTGTGAATCACGATTCGCAGACGAACCTACCCTCGCCGCGCCTGCGACGGGTTCGAAGGCTCCAGCCCGTGTGGGCTTACCGCTCGGCCGGTTCCGCGGTGCGCTGGTCGAGTTGTTCGAGGACCATCGGCCAGGCCTGTGCATGCCGGTCGCGGGCGGCCTCGTCGGCAAATCCCGCATGTGCCAGGCGAAGTCGGGTGCCGGAATCCTTCGGCGTGAATTCGATCGTCACCACGGTCTCGGTCCCCTCGGTGCCGCCGGCACCGGTCACCCAGGTCAGTTCGGCCAAGTGGTCCGGGACCAGGCGCAGGAACCGTCCATAGTGCGGGCTGCGCATGCCCTCATATTCGGTTTCGAAGAAGAACGGCTCGTTCACGGTGGGGCGCATGAGCACCGAGCCGGGGGCCGCGAACCACTGGTCGAACCGTTCGGTCCAGGCGCGGTAGAGCACAGGCGGCGGCGCGGCCATCGCGCGCTCGACCTCGAGCCCATAGGGCCGCGAGGACAGATCGGGTACCCGCACCGGTTCGACCATGGTTCGGACTGTACCGCCGCGCGTCCTCATTCCGGATTGGTGACGCGCGCGAGCACGATGCCGCCGAGGATCAGCGATAGCGATAGCAGGCGACCCGCGCTCAGCGGATCCTTATTGACCACCACGCCGAGGCCGATGGCCCCGACCGCGCCGATTCCGGTGAAGATCGCATATGCGGTGCCGACGGGCAGCGTCTGCATGGCCCGCGACAGCAGGTACACCGCGACGGCGCCGAGTACGAAGCAGATGACGGTGGGGACCAGGCGGGTGAAATTCTCGGTCGGCTTGATGCTCTGCGACCAGATGATCTCCACCAGTCCGGCGACGCCGAGAACAATCCAATTCATCGGTATTCCGATCCTTTCGAGCCGTCGCTAGCGGCCGGCCAGCTTGCGCGCGGATTCCATTGCGGCGGACAGGGAATCGTCGTGTTTGCCGCGCAAATGCGCCAGCGCCGGGTCCTGTCGGGCATTGGCGAGTTCCGCATTGACGAATACGGTGTCGGTGACGGCGAAATGGCCAGCGAAGAAGTCGCGCAGATAGCGCTCCTGATAGTCGAAGGCCGCCTTCGGTGCGCCGGGCGCGTAGGACCCGCCGCGTGCGGTGGTGACGACGAATTGTCTGTCGCCCAATGACATTCGCGGGAAGGTCACCTGGTCCAGCCAGGCCTTGAGCGCGGCCGGGATCGAGTAGTTGTACATCGGGGTGCCGATCAGGATCACGTCGGCGGCCAGCAGCTCGGCCAGCAGTGGTTGCACGATCGACCAGGCGGCGGACTGTTCCGGTGTGTGGACCAATTCGGCGAGGCGGTCCAGATCGGTCGCGGGCTGGGCGAGGACGGCGTCGCACAGTTCGGTCCATGCCTCGTCGATGAAGGGTACGGGCTCGGCTGCCAGGTCGCGGTAGATATAGCCGCCGTCGGGATTCGCGGCGCGCCAAGCCTCGGCGAATTCGGCGCTCAGTTCCCGGCTGATGGAACGGCGCCGGGCGCTGGCATCCAGATGCAACAACGTGCTCATGATCGGCCTCTTCTGTGACGACGGAACTAACTGGACATTGTGTCCAGTTGATGACGGGTTGACTTTAGCTGCAACTGGACATTCTGTCCACTTACTTCGGATGTCGAGTACAGTCGGGGTCATGACCAGCGATACGGACCTGCTCGGCGGGCATTCGACCGCGCCGCCGACCGAGCGGGCGGATGCGGCCCGCAACCGGGCCAAGGTGCTCGCCGCTGCCGCCGAACTGTTCGCCACTCGGGACCCGCGCACCGTGACGATGGATGACATCGCCAAGGCGGCCGGGGTCGGGCGTGGCACGCTGTATCGCCGCTATCCGGATAAGAATTCGATCGCGGTCGCACTGCTCGACGAACACGAACGCGCCCTGCAGGAGAAGCTGCTGCGCGGTGATCCGCCGCTCGGCCCCGGTGCCCCACCAGCTGAACGGCTCGCCGCCTTCTATGCCGCGATGGTCGAATTACTGGACGGGCATGCGGATTTGGTGCTCGGCGCGGAGACCGGTGGTGCGCGATTCGCGACCGGCGCGTATAGCTTCTGGTTTTTGCATATCCGGTCACTGCTGGTGGCCGGGGGCATCGAGGAACCGGATGCCATGGTCGATCCGCTGCTCGCGCCGCTGGCCGCCGAGGTCTACCAGCATCAGCGCGGGCGTGGCCTCAGTGCCGCCCAGATCACCGCGGCACTGACCGAGCTGGCCCATTCCGTGCTTTCCGATCGCCCCGGAAACCGCGAAAACCGCTGACGAACTGTTGTCCGCCAACGGGTTTCGGTGCCTGGTGGATCAGACCAAATCGCGCCGGTGCACCAGCCACATCGTGGTCGCCGCGAAGAGTGCCGCATACGCCACCAGCGCAATGAGCGACTGGGTCCGCGACAGGATATCGAGCACCCCCGGTGTCGATGGCCCGTCCACGGTCCGCATCGCCCCGGCCATCGAACCCGCCGCGGTCCCGGGCAGATGATCGGTGAGCACCTCGAGCGGGCTGAAGATGGCCGCGACACCGCGCAGCAGGTTCTCCACGACCAGCACCCAGACCAGGCCGAGGCCGACGGCCAGCGCCGGACCGCGGGCGATCGCCCCGATCAGTGCGCCCGTCAACGTCCACATCCCGAGAATCGCTGTGCCGGTGATGATTCCGTTCACCGCCTGGCCGAGGTCCGGCAGTGCGAGCGACTGTGATCGGGTCATCGCGATGATCGAGGCGACCCCGAGATCCACCACGAACGCGACGGATACCAGCGCGATAACCGTGAGCGCCAGGCCGATCAGCGCGCCGCTGATCGCATTGGTCCGCGACGGCCCCTGGGTGAGCACGGTTTTCCAAGTACCCCAGCCGTATCCGCTGCCAATGGTCAGCGCGCCGAGAATGAGCATCAACGCACCACCGAACATCGCCATGCCCTGGGTGAATACCTCGGGCACCGCCGCGGGCAACATCTGGTGCAGCAGGACGTCTTTCGGCACACCATTCGACATTGTCCGCATATCGCCGGAGGTGTAGGCGAGATAATTGAACAGATAGGCGAACGTGAGATTCAGCAGAATCCAGGTGCCGAGAATGATCCAGAACGCTGGCCACTTGCGCAGTCGCAGCATTTCCGCCTTCGTGCTCGCCAGCAGATCTTTCATTGCCTGCCCATTCATTTCACCGGCTCCAGTTGGGTCATTTCGAAGAACACTTCCTCCAGGGACTTTTCATCGGTCCGCAGTTCCAGCAGATCCGCGCCCGATTCGACGACCGCGCGCGCGACCGCAGGGGCGGTGGCCGCACCGGCCTCGATCCGAATACCGCCCGCGGTCAACAATGCCGAGCGCTCGCCGACCACCCGGCGCACCGCGGGGAATGCCACCTCCAGTGGTTCGGCTCGCAGCAAAAGTGAAGAGGCGCCGCGCAATTCGGTGACCGTGGACTCGGTGAGCAGCTTGCCGCCGGAGATCACCCCGATGCGATGGCAGATCTCCTGCACTTCGCTCAACATATGGCTGGACAGCAGGACGGTATGTCCGTCCCCAGCGAGAGTCGTGATGAGTTCGCGCATTTCGGCCATGCCCTGTGGGTCGAGGCCATTGGTCGGCTCATCCAGGATCAGCAGATCGGGGCCGCCGAGCAGGGTCGCGCCGACGCCGAGGCGCTGCTTCATACCGAGGGAGTAGGTGCGGAATTTATCGTCGGCACGGTTGGCGAGGCCGACGCGGTCCAGCGCCTCCGCCACGTCGGCACCGTCGAGGCCGCGGTACTTCGCGAGCACCCGCAGGTTATCGCGACCGGTGAGATAGGGATAGAAGCCGGGACCCTCGATGAGGACGCCGATGCGACGAACCACCGCCGGATCGCCGGGCGGGTGTCCGAGCACGGTGGCGGTACCGGCGCTGGGGCGGATCAATCCGACCAGCATGCGCAGCGTGGTCGTTTTTCCCGCCCCGTTCGGGCCGAGGAAGCCGTAGATCTCGCCGGGTGCGACAGTCATATGGACGCCGTCGACGGCGGTGTGGGTGCCGTAGCGTTTGGTCAACCCCGCGGTGACCACGATGGAATCTGTCATGCACCGAGAATCCGCTTCCGACCAGGGCCGACACATCCGTCGCGCGGCGACGTTCGACCTACGTACCGCGGCCTACGAAGCACCGTGATATCGGACGCGACGACTGATTTCGTGAGTACCCGGGCGACCGTCGCCGAACGCGCAGAAACTGGCTGTCACCTCGGCCGTCGGCCCGCGACGCGACTGTCGGGGCACCAACGGCGGGCCGAATATTCGGGGAGGCGGGGGAGCATACGTAGCGCGATGGACGTCTCAGCGGGGTCGGGCTAATAGGCTGCAAGTGTGACAGCGCCAGGGGAATCGAAACGTGGTCCGGTCGTGCAGGACTGGGTCCTCGCGCTCGTCGTCGCGGTGATCCAGCTCGGTGGGGGCCGCAATGCCAACCTGCGTCAGACCGGAGTGCACACGATCGACGCACTCGGCTATGTGTTGTTGCTCGTCGGGCCGGTCGCATTGCTGCTGCGGCGTTCGTATCCGCTGCCGGTGCTGCTCGTGACGATCGCGTCCTGCGTGGTGTACCTATTGCGCGGCTACGGCTATGGTCCGATCTTCGTTTCGCTGGTGATCGCGTTCATCTCCGCCGCGATCGTCGGATCACGCTGGTGGACATATCCGCTCGCCCCGATCGGCTATCTCGCACTGGTCTGGCCGCTGCCCGCGATCGTCGGACATCCCGCGAATCCGTGGCTGGCATTCGGGATGATCGCCTGGCTCGGTGTGCTCGTCGCGATCGCGGAGGGGATTCGTCAGCGCCAGGCGGTGCTGGTGGCGCGCAGGCAGCGCGCCGAGGCGGCGCGCCGCGATGCGGAGGCGCAGCGCGAACGGCGGGCCAGCGAGGAGCGCCTTGCCATCGCGCGTGAGCTGCACGACGTACTGGCACACAGTCTTTCGCTGATCAATGTGCAGTCCTCGGTGGCACTCGAGCTGTTCGACAAGAAGCCGCAGCAGGCCCGATCGGCGCTGGCAGCGATCAAGACGGCGAGTAAGGACGCACTGGCCGAGGTGCATACGCTCTTGCATTCGATCCGCAACGGCAGCTCGCCGCCGGACGCGCAGGACGTGCGCGAATCCGGCGCCGAACGCGCGTCCGAATCCGCGATCGGACACCGTGATTCCGAACGGGCCCAAGACAATTCGACTGTCCACATCAACGGTGCCGCCGAAGCGCGGCCGCCCGCCCCGCGCAGCCCCGCACCGAGCATCGAGGATCTGGACGCACTGCTGCAGCGCGCCCGCGCCGCCGGTCTCACCGTCGACACCCGCATTATCGGCACCGCCCACAAATTGCCGAGCGTCGTCGATGTGGCGGCGGCGCGCATCATTCAGGAATCGCTGACCAATGTGGTCCGGCACGCGCCGGGCGCTCCGGCCGCGGTGACCGTGCGCTATGCCGCCGATTCGGTCGAGATCACCATCGACAATGCCCGCGCCAGCACGCCACAATCGAAGTCCGGAACGAGCGGGGGCAATGGCATTCTCGGCATGCGCGAGCGCGCACATGCCCTCGGCGGCCAGCTCATCGCGGGTCCGCGGCCGAGCGGCGGGTTCCGGGTGGTGGCCCGGCTACCGTCCCGGGTGGGGGCTCCGGAGGAGGCGCAATGAACAAGGAGGCGGGTGGGATTCGGGTAGTGGTCGCCGACGATCAGGCTCTGGTGCGCGGCGGATTCGTCGCGCTGCTCGAGGCGCAGGACGGTATCGAGGTGGTCGGCGAGGCCGATAACGGTGAACAGGCCGTCCGGATGAGTCGCAGTCTGATCCCGGATGTGGTCCTGATGGATATCCGAATGCCGGTTCTGGACGGCCTCGCCGCCACCCGCATGATCGCCGAGGATCCGAAGCTCGCCGGGGTGAAGGTCGTAGTACTGACCACCTTCGAACTCGACGAGTACGTCTTCGAGGCAATGCGCGCCGGTGCGACCGGTTTCCTGGTCAAGCACACCGAACCCGCCGACCTGGTCCGCGCCATCCGAGTGGTGGCCGCCGGTGACGCCCTGCTCTCACCCGGCGTCACCCGCCGCCTCATCGCCGAATTCTCCGCCCATGCCAAACAGCCGCCACCGGCCGCCTTCACCGAACTCACCGACCGCGAACGCGAGGTCATGACCCTGGTCGCCGAGGGCCTTACCAATGCCGAAATCGGCGAACGCCTGTTCATGAGCCCCGCCACCGCCCGCACCCATGTCAGCCGCATTCTGATGAAGCTGGACGCCCGAGACCGCACCCAATTGGTGGTCATGGCCTACGAATCCGGCCTGGTCCGTCCCGGCTGGCACTGACCACGCACACGGCTCAGGAGCGGAAGTATCGACGGGCACTCGGCCGGTACATTGCGGGGATGGCCACCAGGACGGCCAGGATGTGCGCGGTACGGAAGATTCCGGTGATCACCGCGGCAGCGGTGAGGTTATCGAACAGGTCGCCGATTTCCCTGGCGGATAACGTGGCCGCCAGCGGCTCGATGATCAGCGAGGCCATGCCGATCACGCCGATGCCGAAGGTGAGCACGATCCTGGCCCAGCGGGCGCCGCGCGCCATGTGGACGGCGACCCCGAGCACCACTAGATATATGACGCCACGAACGGCCAGACCTGTTGTGAGAGAGCCGATATCGGAATTCGTCCGGTCCAATTGCACGGCGGTGTAGGTTATGGCCTCGCCGACACCGCACAGCAATGCGATGACGAGCCCGATGAATGCGACGGAAACCGAGCGCGGTGGGTGGGTGCGTGGCCGTATGGAAAAGGCAGTGCCGGTCATGACACCGACACTGCCCTTGGCAATCCGAATTCCGGATCAGCCTGCGGTAGTGACCGGCTCTCGTACCGGAGTGCTACCGCGCGTGGCGAATTCGGTGAGTGCCGCGAAACCGAGGCCGAGGCAGGCCCACAGCGTGGCCGTCTCGCCGAGCGACGCCGCACGGAACTGCCACAGCAGCGCGGCCGGGAAGTCGTCGGTCACCTCATTGATGCCCGGCAGCAGAATGTAGCCCAGCACGACGATCAGGACGAACGCACCGACCCCCGCGATCAGCCGGAGCGTATCGAGTTGCGCGGCAAGCAGTTTGTAGACGTACACCCCGATGCCGACCGCGGCCAGACCGAGCAGCACCGCCGCCAACCACAGCAGGGTCCGCTGGTTGATGGTGTCCGGATCGCCGACGGCGGGTGGATTGGCCGGGTACTTGAAGAACGGCACCGCCACGATCGCGGCCCAACCGGCCAGTGCCAGCCCGAGCGCGAGCTTCGGCCCCGACAGTGTGGAGTACCTGCGTGCGAAATACGCGACCGATCCGAATATGGCCCCGAGTGCGAGCCCGGCAAGTCCGAGCGCCAAGAATTGCCCCGCCTGCTGTCCGGACCGGCTGACCAGCGGCTCCTCCTCGTCACCGTGGGTATGCCCGGCCGGTTCCTGAGCGTGGTCGGCGGCCTTCTCCTTGGCGGTAGCGGCCTCTTCGATGGCAATGGCGGCCTCGATTTTGGGCTCGCCGACGAAATAGCCCACTGTCGCGGCCAGCAGACCGGCGATAAGACCGGCCAGCAGGCCACGGAGCAGCAGGGTCTTGAGCGAACCGATCAATGGCACGGCACACCGAGCAGGTGACGTCCATCGTGCATCAGCTCGTGCAGGTACATCCCGCTGCGCGAGATGACACCCTGGTCGAAGCCGACCAGGTACAGGGTGAGCAGTGCGAGTAGAACGACGCCCACTGCGATGAGCAGCGTGCCGAGCGAATCGGTGGCCCGACTCGGTGAATGCGCGATAGCCATTCGAGTCCTCCTAGGGATGCGCGTCCCGTGAGTTGGTGATGCGAAGGTGCCGGTGTCTGGCTTTCCGGCACCAAGGACTCGGTGCAAGAACACAGTGGCGCGACCGCTTCGGAATCTCACCGAATTACCGCGTCACCCTCGCGTTTGTCATTCAAACTGTCGCATCCGGCCGCATCCGCCGTCAACACAACCGCGCCTTGCCCACCACGCGGTGGGGCGCGTCGCGCGCCGGTGCTGGCCAGCGGATTTCAGGATGCGGACTTGCCCGCGACGTCCAGCACGACCTCGAACTCGAGCAGCGATGCGCCCGTCGAAACCGGCTTCTGCCGCTCGCCCGCATGCGCCTCCCGCGCGGGTCCGTCGCGCCATGCCGCGAACGACTCCTCCGAATCCCACTGGGTCACAACGAAGTACCGGTTCTCCCCGGCCACCGGCCGCAGCAACTGGAAGCCGAGGAATCCGGGCGAGCCCTCGACCGCGTGCGCGCGATGGGCGAACCGCTTCTCCAACTCGGGGCCGGCGCCCTCTGGAACCTCGATCGCATTGATCTTCACAACAGCCATGGCTTCGACCATACGTCTGCCCCATTCGGCCACCCCGCAGCGCATGCGCTGGCGCGTCGACGCGCGACTCTGCCACTAGGGAAGCGAGTCTTACGAGCGACCCCGTTCGCGCCGCCTCGCATCCGGGAAGGAGCGGCCATTGAACTCGGCCGAGTCGTCGATGCGCGTGCGGCGCAGGCACGCGGCTTGGCTGCTGGGCAGGTGTACATGCAGCGCCGAACTGCCCGCCTTCAGGTGACTCCGATGTAGTGAGTCTTACAAGTGACCCTGTTCGCGGCTCGTCTCGCGGCCCAGTCGTCGAAGCGCACGCACCAAAGGTCTCGACCGGTCGGACGCGAGGCCCACCCGTCACCCGACCACCACCCCTCATCGAATCGCTACGCGATGCTGACCATTAGGGGGCCGTGCACACGCAGTGCCAAAGGCGCTGCAAAATGACACAGTGTTGCACGACGAAGGCGGAGCAGGGGTGCCGATCCTGCTGCTGCACGGACTGATGGGCAGCGCCCGCACCTGGCGCGATCAGCTGGACTGGCTGCGGGCATACGGCCACGTCTACACCTTCGACGCCGCGGGACACGGCCGTCCCGCGCCCGCCGAATTGAACACCGAGGCCTTCATCGACGACCTCGCTTCGGCGACCGCCGAGATTTCCGAACCGATGGTGGTGATCGGGCATTCGATGGGCGGGCTGCACGGCTGGGTGTTCGCCGCGCAGTATCCGGAGCGGGTGCGTGCACTCGTCGTCGAGGACATCGCCCCTGATTTCCGCGGCCGCACCGCCGAGAACTGGGCGGCCATGATCGAAGCCTGGCCGCAGCCGTTTCCGGATGAGCGCGCGGTCCTGGACTATTTCGGTCCGGTTGCCGGACGCTACTTCCTCAAATCCTTCGACCACGGCCCGGACGGCTACCGCCTGCACGGCTCGGTCTCGACCTTCCGCGATATCTCCGAGGAATGGGGCACTCGCGACTTCTGGGCCCAGTGGCGCGCGGTCAAAGCCCCGGTCCTGCTGATCGAAGGCGAATTCACCATCACCCCGGAGGGCCAGATGGGGGAGATGGCCGCGGTCCACTCCGACGCGGTCTACGTTCGCGTTCCGAACTCCGGCCATCTGGTCCACGACGATCAACCCGAGCGCTACCGCGCCGAAGTCGAGCAGTTCCTCCGCAGAGTCCTCGACCCCTAGTCACTCCCGCGCACTGGAAGACGTGCAGATTCGGCCCCGTTCCGCGGCGAAGATGCCGAGCGACTTCGGCGCGATGGTCGCGGTGATCGCGGTGGTCGAAAGGGGTGTTGGCTGGCCGACGAGGTCAGGCGCGAGTGGGGTCGCCTTCCCCCGCCAGGGCGAACAGACCGTCGGGCGTCTGCTCGATCAGGCCGTCCACGAGCAGTGAGTCCAGGGCGCGGTCGCGTTGGCCCGGATCGCGAGTCCAGGCCAGGTCCAGGCGAATTCGCTCGACGGGGCCGGTCGCGTCGCGTAGTACGTCGAGCAGGCGGCCGCGCGCCTGGCGATCGGTGCCCTCGTATTTCTGCGTCTTGCGAACCACCTCGGATACCGGCCTGCCCGCGGCAACCCACGCGCATTCCGGCAGCGGACAACGCGCGCAGTCGGGCGTGCGGGCCGTGCACACCGTGGCGCCCAGTTCCATCAGCGCGGCGGAAAACACTGCGGCATGGTCGATTCGGCGCGGCAGCAATGCCTCGGTTTCGGGCAGATCGCGCGCGGACGGATTACCCGCCTCCGCCCGCCCGTGCACTGCGCGCGCGACCACTCGCCGAACATTGGTGTCCACCACCGGAACTCGCTGCCCATAGGCGAAGCAGGCCACCGCCCGCGCCGTATACGCGCCGATGCCGGGCAGACCCAGTAGCACCTCGACATCGGTCGGCACCTCGTCGCCGTGTACCTCGGCGAGCACCTTGGCGCATTCGTGCAGCCGCAGCGCCCGGCGCGGATAGCCGAGCTTGCCCCAGGCGCGCAGCACCTCGGCCTGCGACGAGGCCGCCATCGCGGAGGGCACCGGCCAGCGCGCCACCCACTCCCGCCAGATCGGCTCGACCCGCACCACCGGCGTCTGCTGCAACATGATCTCGCTCATCAGAATCTGCCAGGCGGTGACATCCGCACGCCGCCACGGCAGATCCCGCGCGGTCGCTCGGTACCAATCCAGCAACGAGTCGGCATCCACCCGGTTGGCTACCGCCGTGATCTTGGGTTTCCCGCCTGCACGCCCGTGCGCTGCGCTGCCCTTCAGCACTGCCCTCACCGTTCCTATTGTCCTGCGGACAGTCGATATTTGCCGATCTGTAACGCACCGAACTCGCTGGTAACCGCTGCGATGTGCACAATGGTCGGTATGCCGGATTCCAACCCGATCAGTGCCTGGAAATCCCTTCGTGAGGGTAATGAGCGCTTCGTGAACGGCACGCTGCTGCATCCTAGCCAGGGCGCGGCCGACCGGGCCAAGCTCGTCAGTGGCCAGCACCCGCAAGCCATCCTGTTCGGCTGCGGTGACTCCCGCGTCGCCGCTGAGCTGATCTTCGATCAGGGCCTCGGCGATATGTTCGTCGTGCGCACCGCGGGGCATGTGGTGGACAGCTCGGTGCTCGGTTCGATCGAGTACGGGGTGCAGGTGCTGAATGTGCCGCTCATCGTGGTGCTCGGCCACGACAGCTGCGGCGCGGTGAAGGCCACCATCGACGCGCTGGACGGTGGCGAGGTGCCCGGCGGATTCATCCGCAGCTTGGTCGAGCGGGTCACGCCGTCGATTCTGATCGGGCGCCGGGAGGGGCTGTCCACCGTCGACGAGATTGAGGCCAGGCATGTGGTGGAGACCAGCCGTCTGCTCATGCAGCGGTCGATGATCATTTCGCAGCGGGTGGCCACTGGTGAGTGCGCAATCGCCTGTGTCACATACAAACTGGCCGAGGGTCAGGTGAAGTTGCAGCGGGTCATCGGCAATATCGGCGAGATGGCCTGACGCGGCCGATCGAAGCGGTCCAGCGTGCGAGCGGAATTTACCTGCCGCGCTCGGGTTTTCCGATCCGACACGCCGGGGTCCTGAGTCGCTGTACCGGATCGTGCCCTTACCGTTGACTTCGTGCTGGAACCGAATGGACCGCTGCCTCCGGAGATCTATTGGCGACGCCGCGCGTTCGCCATCGGCATCCTGGTCGTAGCGCTCGCACTGGTCATCTGGTTGGTCTTGACGGTCACGCGCGGCGGCGATTCGCCCGGCACGACAAAGGCGGCCGCGACGAGCACGTCCTCGGCGACGAGTAAGCCAGCGGGTGCGTCCTCGACGCCCCCGCCGACCACCGGCGAATCCGGTGCGAAGCCCTCCGGCACCACCACCGCCGCCGCTCCGGCCAGCAGTCCGGTCGCCGCTGGCGCCTGCCCGGACCAGTCGCTCGCGGTGAAGGTGACCGTCGAACAGCCGACCTACAAGACCGGGGAGACCCCGGTATTCGGCATCGTGATCACCAATATCTCGTCCTCGGCCTGCTCCCGCGATGTCGGCTCCGGCCTGCAGCAGGTCTCGGTGACCACCCTTGACGGCCAGCGCCGTCTCTGGTCGAGCACCGACTGCTACCCGGACGGCGCCCCCGACGTCCGCACCCTGAACCGCGGCGAACAGGCCGCCTTCATGGTCACCTGGTCCGGCTCCACCTCCCAACCCAACTGCGCCGGTGACCGTGTCCAAGTCCCCCCCGGCGCCTACGCCGTAGTCGCCCAACTCGGCTCCCTACGCAGCGCCGCCGAACCCTTCAACATCGCCTGACCCCCGCCCCAGGGCGCTGCCGCATATCCACTGGTTATCGCGCACAGTGTGTGGGTTGTGCGTGATACCTACCGGCGGTGCGTGATCAATTAGGTTGTGCAACAGCCGTTATCGGCTCAGAAGTCGGGGGCGGTTTCGGTAGGTGTGGTGCGTGACTTGCGGAGACCGGCGAGGCGGATGGCCGATTTGACGTCGGCTACCTCGTGCACCTTCATGCCGTTTTTCGTTCGCGCCAGGCCCGGCGGCACCAGGGCGGTGGTGAAGCCGAGTCGTTCCGCCTCGGCCAGTCTGCGCTCCAGTCCGGTGACCCGCCGCACCTCGCCCGCCAGGCCGACCTCACCGAGGATGACCCAGCCGACGGGCAGCGCCTGATCCCGTTCGGCGCTGGCGATGGCAAGGGCGACGGCCAGATCCGCGGCGGGCTCGAGCAGCCGCATACCGCCCACCGTCGCGGCGTACACATCGTGTTTGCCGAGGAACACCCGGCCGCGGCTCTGCAGCACGGCCAGCACCATCGCGACCCGGTTGTAGTCGAGTCCGCTCACCGCCCGCCGTGGATTCGGGATCTCGGTGTGCACGGTGAGCCCCTGCACCTCGGCCACCAGTGGCCGCTTACCGTCCATCGCCACCGTGACCGCCGTGCCCGGCACCGAATCGGTGCGGTGGTGCAGGAACAGGCCGGACGGATCCGTGACGCAGGAGATCCCGTCGTCGTGCAGTTCGAAACAGCCGACCTCATCGGAGCTGCCGAAGCGGTTTTTGATTCCGCGCACCATGCGCAGCGTGGAATTCTTATCGCCCTCGAACTGCAGCACCACATCCACCAGATGTTCCAGCGTGCGCGGGCCAGCGACATTGCCGTCCTTGGTGACATGTCCGACCAGCAGCACCGCGATGCCGCTCGCCTTGGCCAGCGAGGTGAGTGCGGCAGCCACCGCGCGCACCTGGGTGACGCCGCCGATGGTGCCGTCCACCTCGGGGACCAGCATGGTCTGCACCGAGTCGACGACGAGCAGCGTCGGACGCACCTGCTCGACATGGCCGAGCACCACCGACAGATCCGATTCCGCTGCCAGATAGACCCTTTCGTGCACCGCATCGGTCCGGTCGGCTCGCAATCGGACCTGGCCCGCCGATTCCTCCGCGGTGACATACAGCGACTTCTCATCGCGCTGGGTGGCCCACCGATGCGCGACCTCCAACAACAGCGTCGACTTGCCGACCCCCGGCTCACCGGAGAGCAGCACGACCGATCCCGGCACGATGCCCCCGCCGAGCACCCGGTCCAGTTCCTCGACGCCGGTCGGCCTGGCCTTGGTGACCTTCGAATCGATATGCGAGATCGGCGCGGCGGCGATGCTCGGCAACATCGCCCGCCGCCCGACCGGCGATGCCGCGGTCGCCGCCGCTCCGGCTACCTCGTCGACGGTGCCCCAGGCACCGCAATCCGGGCATTTGCCCACCCACTTGGCGACCTCGTGTCGGCAGGCGGAGCATCGGAAGATCGACTTGGTCTTGGCCACAGGCGCACCTTACGTACCATCTCCGACAAGCGGGCTCGACAGTGCCAAGCGGGCTCGACAGATATGAAAACGGCTGCCGCGCGATTGCGCGACAGCCGTAGGTGGGGATCGGTCGGCGGATCAGTGTCCGCCCTTGTGCTCGCCCTCGTTCGCAGTGGCCTGGCCCTCGTGCCGTTCGGCCAGCGGCCCGGCGTCGACCGGGACCTGGACCGTCACGGTGCCGTTCTGCTTGAAGTTGAACGTCACCGGGTAGGTGAGGCCCGGGGTGATATCCCTGGTCAGGCCGGTGATCTCGATCAGACCGGGGTTCTTCTCCGCGTCGGCGGTGGCCTTGTCACCGGCGCCGTGCTCATCGGCCTTGGCGGTGGTGGACGGCTTCGCGGTGGTGGACGGCGACGCGGTGGCCGACGGTGTGGCGGTGGCCGACGGTGTCGCACCGTGCTCGTCGGACTTGGCCGCGGTGCCCGGCGCGGCCGAGGCCGCGACGACGGTCTGCTGTGGCGCGATACGGAATGCCGGATCACCCGCGGGCGGGGTGATCTTCACCGTGCCGAGGTCGGTGTTGATGCTGGTCAGCTCGTCGGTGACGGTCTCGCCGTTATTGATGATCGACAGCGCGATGATCGCCTTGCCGCCCTTGGCGTTGGTGTAGTCGCTGCCCGCGGCAGGGAAGACGATGTGCACATTGCGCAGCGAGATCCGGTCGATGTCGGCGTGGTTGCCGTTGACCGCGGCGACCTGGGTCGCGGTCTGCGAGATCTGGCCTGCACCGCAGCCGGACAGCACGAGCGCCGCTCCGGCGGCGAGCGCGGCAACCGAAACCATGCGACGTCGCGCCCCTGTCGAGGCGGTCACAGCTTTCAGGGCAGTCACGGGTTGTCCCTCCATGTCGACCGGGCTCACTCCGCTAGGGAGAGTAATAACTAGGCAGCGTAGTAGTAGCCCTTGCCGAGCGGACGTCGGGGCCGTGTCTAATTTGCAGCGCCCGCGAACGGTCGCTCGTAAGACTCGCTCCATGGTGTCCTGAGACCCACTCTGCAGGGTTCTGGCTACGCGGTCGGGACACTCCGGGGCATCGCATCCGTTGGGTAACGGTTTTATCCGGCGCGCCGAGTTGCCAAGGTGCTGCTGGGCTTATCGATCGGCTCGTGTGGTAAGCATGCCGGTCGATAACCCGTTCTGGCACAACACAATGCACACCGCACCGGTTCTGTCAACCCCGGCGGTCGGCTCGTTGTGGCCCTGACCTGCACAGTTGATCGCGCCGTTACCGAGTCGCATGTTAAACTGTGAACATCGAAAGGGGCACGGGACACATGATTTTTAAGGTCGGAGACACCGTCGTTTACCCCCACCACGGAGCGGCGCTGATCGAAGCAATCGAGACTCGCACCATCAAGGGTGAGCAAAAAGAGTATCTGGTCCTGAAGGTCGCCCAAGGTGACCTGACTGTTCGCGTTCCCGCAGAGAACGCCGAATATGTCGGCGTGCGAGATGTCGTCGGCCAGGAGGGTCTCGACCGAGTCTTCCAAGTGCTGCGTGCGCCGCACACCGAAGAACCAACTAACTGGTCTCGCCGCTACAAGGCCAACTTGGAGAAGCTCGCCTCCGGCGATGTGAACAAGGTGGCCGAGGTCGTTCGCGACCTGTGGCGTCGAGAGCAGGACCGCGGCCTGTCCGCGGGTGAGAAGCGGATGCTGGCCAAGGCCCGTCAGATCCTCGTCGGTGAGCTCGCGCTCGCCGAGGGGACCGATGACGGCAAGGCCGAGTCGCTCCTCGATGAGGTTCTCGCCGCGGCCTCCTGACCGTGAACGTTTCTAACAGCGACGGTTCCGTCGTTGCGTTGGTGCCTGCCGCCGGTCGTGGCGTTCGCCTGGGTGAATCGACACCCAAAGCGTTCGTCGCGGTCGGCGGCACACCTATGGTCCGGCTGGCCGTCGACGGCCTGATCGCCTCCGGGGCGGTCGACCGGATCATCGTGATCGTCCCCGCCGAACTCGTCGAGAGCGCCGTTGCCCTGCTGCCGCCCTCGGAGTCGGTGCGTGTGGTCATCGGCGGCGCCGAGCGCACCGATTCGGTGCGTTCGGGTATCGCCGCCGCCCCCGACGCCGCCTATTTCCTGGTGCACGACGCCGCCCGCGCATTGACCCCACCCGAGCTGATCGCCCGGGTGGTCGCCGAACTGCGCGCCGGTGCCACCGCCGTCGTGCCCGCATTGCCCGTGGTCGACACCATCAAGTCCGTCGACACGCATGGCGGCGTCACCGGCACTCCCGATCGAGCGAGCCTGCGTGCCATTCAGACGCCGCAGGGTTTCGCCGCCGAATTGCTGCGCGCGGCCTACGCCGATGAGACGCTGCGGGCCACCGACGATGCCGGACTCGTCGAACTGCTCGGCACCCGGGTGCTCACCATCCCCGGCGACCCCATGGCTTTCAAGATCACCACCCGGCTCGACCTGCTGCTGGCCAATGCGGTACTCGACGGCGCACGGACGGTGGGCCGGTCATGACTATGCGCGTCGGCATCGGCAGTGATGTCCATCCCATCGAAGCGGGCAGGCCGTGCTGGATGGCGGGCCTGCTTTTCGACGGTGACGACGGCTGCGCCGGACATTCCGACGGCGATGTCGCCGCGCACGCGCTCTGCGATGCGTTGCTTTCCGCGGCCGGACTCGGCGATGTCGGCGCGGTCTTCGGCACCGGACGCCCGGAATGGGCAGGTGTATCCGGCGCGGCCATGCTGAAGGAAGTGCGTAGGCTCCTTGACGAGGCCGGCTTCGAAATCGTCAACGCCGCGGTCCAGGTAATCGGCAATCGGCCGAAAATCGGACCGCGTCGCGCCGAGGCCCAAGAGGTACTCGGCGGACTGCTCGGCGCCCCGATCTCGGTGTCGGGCACCACAACCGACGGCCTCGGGTTGACCGGCCGCGGCGAGGGTGTGGCCGCGGTGGCTACTGCCCTGCTACAAGCGTGTCGCTGAGCCAGCCCCCGCCGACCCGAGCCGCTCCGTGAACGGCCTTATATACCAGCTAGGATCGACTTCCGTGACTCTGCGCCTTTTTGACACCGACACGCGGACCATGCGCGACTTCGCGCCCCTGGTCCCCGGCCGTGCCTCGGTGTACCTGTGTGGCGCCACCGTGCAGGGTGAACCCCATATCGGCCATGTGCGCAGCGGAGTCGCGTTCGACGTGCTGCGGCGCTGGCTGCTCGCGCACGACTACGACGTGTTGTTCATCCGCAATGTCACCGATATCGAGGACAAGATCCTCACCAAGGCCGCCGAGGCGGGTCGCCCCTGGTGGGAATGGGCGGCCACCTATGAGCGCGCCTTCGACCGGGCCTATCAAACCCTCGGCGTGCTGCCGCCCTCGGCGGAACCGCGCGCGACCGGCCACATCACCCAGATGGTCGACCTGATGCAGCGGTTGATCGACCGCGGGCACGCCTACGCCTCGGCGGGCAATGTCTATTTCGATGTGGTCAGCTATCCGGAATACGGGAGCCTGTCCGGGCACCGGCTCGATGACGTGCACCAGGGCGAGAGCGCGGGCGAGGGCAAGCGCGATCCGCGTGACTTCACGCTGTGGAAGGCCGCCAAACCGGGTGAGCCGACCTGGCCGTCGCCGTGGGGGCCGGGTCGGCCCGGCTGGCATCTGGAATGCTCGGCAATGGCCGAGTTCTACCTCGGCGCCGAATTCGATATCCATTGCGGCGGAATGGATCTGATCTTCCCGCACCACGAGAACGAAATCGCCCAGTCCAAGGCGGCCGGTGATGGATTCGCGCGGTATTGGTTGCACAACGGCTGGGTGACCATGGGCGGCGAGAAGATGTCCAAATCGCTCGGCAATGTGCTCTCGGTGCCGAATGTGCTGAAAAAGGTTCGGGCCGTTGAACTTCGGTTCTACCTCGGCAGCGCGCACTACCGGTCCATGCTGGAGTATTCGGATAAGGCGCTCTACGACGCCGCGGCCTCCTACCAGCGGATCGAGGCGTTCATACACCGGGTGGCCGAGCGGGCCGGGGAGATCGCGGTCGGCAAGTGGACCGATGCGTTCGCCGAGGCGATCGACGACGATCTGGCGATTCCGCGGGCCCTGGCCGAGGTGCACCGGGTGGTACACGAGGGCAATAAGGCGCTGGAGTCGGGCGCCATCGATACCGCGGTCGAGCTGGCCGGACAGGTCAGGGCCATGCTGAATATCCTCGGCGTCTGCCCGTTCGACCCGCAGTGGTACACCCCGCAGGACAATTCGGTCGCGCTGGACGCATTGGACGTGCTGGTGCGCGCCGAACTCGAGCGCCGCCAGCAGGCGCGCGCCGATAAGGACTGGGCCAGCGCCGACGCGGTGCGGGACCGGTTACAGGCCGCCGGAATCGAAGTGACCGATACCCCACAGGGGCCGGAATGGTCCCTGGGCGCGGCGCAGCATTCGCCGGGTGCGGTACAGCGTGGAAAGGCGAACTGATGGCAGGCAACTCACAGCGCCGCGGCGCAATCCGTAAGGGCGGCTCCAAGAAGGGCGCCGTCGTCGGCTCCGGTGGGCAGCGCAGGCGCGGACTCGAACCGCGCGGCGCGACCCCGCCCGCCGAGGCCAGGACCAAACATCCCGCGGCCAAGCGGGCGGCGGCCAACGCGAAGGCCGCGACCCAGGGTCGGCCGAGCCCGCGCGGCGGCGGTGGTCGTCCGGCCGGGCGCAAGAGCGACGACGGTCCGGAGATGGTGCTCGGCCGCAATCCGGTTGTCGAATGTCTGCGTGCCGGTGTGCCGGCGACCGCGCTGTACGTCGCGGTCGGCACCGAGAACGACGACCGGCTCACCGAGAGCGTGAAAATGGCCGCCGATGCGGGCATCTCCATTCTGGAAGTGCCGCGCACCGATCTGGATCGGTTGAGCGCCAACGGATTGCATCAGGGTGTGGCATTGCAGGTGCCGCCGTACCGGTATGCCCACCCGGATGATCTGGTTGTGCGGGTACGGAATTCGGCCGAACCCGCCCTGCTGGTCGCGTTGGACAATATCTCCGATCCGCGCAACCTCGGTGCGGTGATCCGCTCGGTGGCCGCCTTCGGTGGCCAGGGCGTGCTGATTCCGCAGCGGCGCAGCGCCAGTGTCACCGCGGTCGCCTGGCGGACCAGCGCCGGTGCCGCGGCCCGGCTTCCGGTCGCCCGCGCGACGAATCTGACTCGCACGCTGAAGGATTGGGCGTCGCAGGGCTTTCAGATCGTCGGCCTCGATGCGGGTGGCGACACCACCCTCGACGATTTCGACGGCAGTATCCCGACTGTGATCGTGGTGGGTTCGGAGGGCAAGGGCCTGTCCCGCCTGGTCCGCGAGACCTGCGATTCCATCCTCAGCATCCCCATGGCCGGTCCGGTCGAATCCCTGAACGCCTCCGTGGCCGCGGGCGTCGTCCTCTCCGAAATCGCCCGTCAACGCCGTATCTGAGCACACCGCGTACGTCCCTTGATGACGATCGGCTCGGAAGGGCGTGCGCGGCCCGGCCGTAACCGCTGCTTCGGTTTGCGAATCGGGGGATCGGGTTGGACGGCAAATCGGCTCGCGCCCCGTAGAATTCGACTCGTGGCCATTCCGAACCAGGCTCCTCAGGAGACGATCGAGCATCCGCATGCGACGGCAGTGCTGGCGCTCGGCGCGGTGAGTCTGTTCTGCTGCGGCGCGCTGGGGCCGGTGGCCTGGGCGCTCGGCAGACGTGCGCTCGACCAGATCGAGCAATCCCACGGTGGCTACGGTGGCCGCGCTCAGGTGCTCGTCGGTTACGTCCTCGGCGTCATCGCCACGCTTTTGATGGTCTGTATGGCGATCATCTTCCTGCTGATCCTGATCGGCGGCCGGGCCTAGATTTCAGGGATCAATCCAGGCTGGGATGTTCGGGTTCGCCCTTGCTGTCCCAGGCGGGCCATTCCTCGCTGATACTGCCGGTCCAGTTGGGCTGGCGGCGATCTCGGAAGGCCGCCATTGCCTCGCCGCCGTCGATGCTCTTGGTGACATGGTTGTTCAGGTCGGTTTCCAACTGTCCGACCATCCCCGGGCTCATGCCCAAGCCCTCCCATAGCAGCCGTTTCGACAGCGCGACCGGCAGCGGCGCCGCACCGTTCGCGATGTCATGGGCGATGGCCAGCGCCGTCGGCAACACCTCGCCCCCGGGCAGGCAGCCATTGGCCAGGCCCATGGCCTTGGCCTCCTCGCCGTCGAAGGTGCGGCCGGTCAGCATGATGTCGGCGGCATTGGCCATACCGGCCAGCCGCGGCAGCGTCCAGTGCGCGTAGCCGTCGGCGACTACGCCACGGCGCACCTGATTGAGGCCGTATACCGCGTCACGCGCCATGTAGCGCAGGTCGCATTGCAGGGCCAGCGCCAGTCCGATGCCGACCGCATGGCCGTTCACCGCCGCGATCACCGGTTTGCGCACCCGCCACGGTGGCGGATCGATGGTGGCGCTGACATCGCCGACCCGGCTGGACAGATCGGCACCCGCGCAGAAAGCGGGTGCCGTACCGGTGATGACGACCGCGCGGATCGCATCTTCGGCATCGCAGCGCTGCAGCGCCGCACTCAGTTCGGCGGCCATGGCCGGGGTGACGGCATTTTGCTGAGCGGGTCGGTTTAGCGTGAGGACGGCGATGCCCGCGGAGACATCGACGAGCAGTTCCGAACTCATGCCAGGCATGTTAGCCGACCAAGACACCGGTGGGCTCGGCCCGAAGGACGCCGATCAAGCACCGGTCACCCCCACGGAGCGAGTCTTACGAGCGTCCGTTCGCGGCCCGGCTTGCGTCCGAGTCGATTGCCGCGGTCGCGGCCGCGGCGTCGGCGCGGGCCAGAACCTCTTGTGCGGCAAGTGGATCGGGTTCGTACACCT
>NZ_JBEXLC010000119.1:0-28237 GCF_040609795.1 Nocardia sp. NPDC004604 | reverse complement strand
TCTCGATTCAGATGGTGGAACTTGTACCGGCCGTCCCGGCGGGTGGTCACCAGACCGGCGGCCGCGAGCACATCCAGATGCTGCGAGACCGCCTGCCTGCTCGAGGTGAGCTGATGGCCCATGGTGAGCCGGGTACAGAGTTCGAATAGCGTCTGGCCGTCGCGATCGGCCAGCTCGTCGAGGATCGCGCGGCGTGTGGGATCGGCCAGTGCCTTGAATACATCGCCAGCCGGGCCGGTATTCACGCTCCTCACTATAGGCAAGCATCTACTTGCCTATCAATCCTCGGGCCGCAAACCGTGCGGTATCCAGGGCGAATGGGGCAGCGGCCGAGCTAAATTGGGTGGATGAATTATGAGTTCGTGGTGCTACCGGCAGGCGCGGCGGCATCGCCGGGGGACGTACTTCCCTACTTTCGTTCGCGGCGCGGGCAACCCGCGGACGACCATCTCTATCAGACCGTCATCGCCGGACTGCACGGGTGGAACAGCCGAATTCCGGCCGCCGCACGGCATGCCCGACTGCGGATCGAGGCGGCAGGAGATGCTGTGCGCGTGACCGCAGCCGATAGCGTGGACCGCCGAAGAACGCGTGGCTCCGCGAAGGATTATGCGGAGCCACGCATTCGCGAGCTCATCGAAGCGCTCATTACGGGTTTCGCCTACGAAATCTACGATGCGCGAGCCAACACCTTGACCAGCCCCGAAATCCGCCGCTTCGCCCTGGTGGATATCGGCGGTGAGCGCAAGTATTCCTCGCTCACCCAACGCGACATCTTCGACTGGGTCCGCCAGCTCCATCTGCTGGCCGCCACCCCATTCCTGATCGCCGAAAAGCGAAATGGCACCAAGAGTTTCATCCAGACCTACCGCAACTCCCCCACCGACTACACCGTCGAACTCCACCACCCCGTCCGCGACCAACGCCTCGGCGCCACACTGACCGACGGCGCAACCGTCGCCCAGCTCATCTGGGACTGGGCCAGTGACGAGTGGAGCCGCCTGGACCAAGTCCCGTGGGAGCCGCTGGACTGAGGCTCGGTCCAAAAGGTCAGCGCCACTCCATGATTCGCGCTGCGGCCGCGCGGCGATGTGCGTCCTCTTCGGTCGGGCCTTCGGCGATGCCTCGGATTCGTTCGCCTATCACCGGGATCCCGCCGACCGGTCGGAGCGATTATCTACGCGGCCCGAAACTGCATTAGCGCTAATGTATATTCTTGGGCATGCAGGTACTTCCGTCGCCGGGGCTCGGTGAGCTTCTTCGGTATGTCGGCGAGCTGGTCGATCGAGGTGCCGAGGAGGTGTACGCCTCACTTGGCATGTCGTACCGCCCTCGGTACACCCCGGTGTTGCGGGCGATGAACGACGGTGCATCAACCGTCACCGACATCACCAACCGGACGCACGTCACGCAGAGCGCAATCAGCCAGACCGTGGGGTTGATGGTGGCGGATGAGCTGCTCGAACGAGAGCGACTTCCCGATGGCCGCATGACCGGCCTGCGCCTGACCGACAAAGGGCGCGGTCTCGTCGAGCAGCTCGAGCCGCATTGGGAGGTCACGTTCGTGGCGGTCGTGGACTTGGAAAGGGAGATAGGATTCCCGATCCGGCGAGTTCTCGGAGACACTGCCAGCGCGTTGCAGCGCACAGGGTTCGCGGACCGGATCCGAGCGGCTCGGCAACACAAGCAGCAGCGGACTGTGTTGCTCGCACAGGGCGCAACACACGGCAAGAACTGGTTCGATCGCGAGGGGCGGGCGTACGCGCGCTTCCGTCCGGAGTACCCGGATCGTCTCGCGATGTTCCTCGCATCACTGGCGCCGGCCGCGGACCTCGCGGTCGATGTCGGATGCGGAACCGGGCAACTGACCTGCCAGCTCGCCCCCTACTTCTACGCCACGATCGGTCTCGATCCGAGCGCCGAGCAAATCGAGCATGCTCAACCGCAGAAGCGGGTCCGTTACATCCGGGCGCCTGCCGAAAAGCTGGCTGTCCCGGATCGCAGTGCTGCCCTGATCACCGCCGCCCAGGCGGTGCACTGGTTCGACCGGCCCGCGTTCTATTCCGAGGTCCGCCGGATCGCCGTCGACAGCGCGGTGCTCGCGTTGATCGGCTACGGGGTAATGCAACTCGAACCCGACCTGGCCGACCGGTTCGACCGCTTCTACCGCGACGAGATCGGCCCGTACTGGCCACCGGAACGCAAGCTTGTCGACAGCGGCTACGCGGACCTCGACTTCCCATTCGAGGAATACCCGGCACCGCCGATGCGCATCACGAAGGACTGGAACCTCAACGAGGTGCTCGGTTACCTGTCGACCTGGTCAGCGGTCCGACGAGTCAATGACGCGGGCAAGCCCGAGGTCCTACACACTTTCGCAGCGGACCTGACCGCCCTGTGGGGTGATCCCACGAAGCCGCGACAGGTCACCTGGCCCGTCAACATGAGAATCGGAATCGTATGAACACACTCGATGAACAACACCCGACCCTTCGCCTTGGCCTGTCGCACCGCGAGCACATGGTCGTCGGTGCGCAACACACCGTTCCCCATGTGGAACCGTCGTGGCCCGGGTTCGTCGACATGCCACCTGTTTTCGCCACCGCGATGATGATCGGATTCGTCGAACAGACCTGCATCACCGCACTCCGGCCATATCTGTCCGACAAGCAAAGAACGGTCGGCACCCACGTGGACGTCAGCCATGTCGCCGCAACGCCGGAAGGCATGACCGTGACCGCCGATATCACCCTGACCGACATCGACGGCAGAACCCTTCAATTCGACGTGACCTGCCACGACGAAAGCGGCCTTATCTGTTCGGGAACTCACCGCCGAGCAATCGTCGACATCGACGCCTTCATCAATCGCGTCGTCGGCAAGAAGGGCCAGCCACGCACCAGCGCCTGACGAGCCACCATGTCCAGCAGCCGCCAAGCGACGGCGACACCACGGTCATCGGCGACGATGGGCGTCGGGGTCGGTCTCGGCCCGCCAGCGCGTCAGCGCCTCGGCCGACGGGCGTGGCGTGGGCGGCGGGATCGGTCTCGGCCCGCCAGCGCGTCAACGCCTCGGCCGACGGGCGTGCGTACTTGCCGAGGCTGCGCACCGAGACATGCCCGGACATCTTCATCAGCATCGGGGTCGACGCCACGTCCGCGGCGGCCTGGGTCAACGCGCTGTGCCGAAACCGGTGCAGCGTGAACGGCCCGCCTGCCGCCATCAGGGTGTGCTCGTCGAACAGCTCGGCCGCGCGCCGATACGACAGCCCGGCCCGTTCGGCGCACCATCGGATTTCCGATACCAACGACATGGCCGAGGCGGGCAAAGCCGTCGACCGGGTCGCATTGGGCAACCGATTTATCTGCGGGACATGCCTACGACGAATGTCCGGGCAACACGCAGACCGCGTCCAGGCCGAGCACGTGGTTGAGTCGACCGAAGGCCAGCCATGATCCGATGCTCATGCTCAGCTCGACGATTTCGGTCTGGCTGTAGTGTGCCCGCATCCGGTCCCAGAACTCTTCGTCCAGATTGTGGTGATCGGTGGCGTAGCGTTCGGCGTATTCGGCGGCCAGCCGGGTGCGGTCGTCGAACAATTCTGTTGTGCGCCAATTGGTCACCGCGTCCGCGAACTCCGGCTCCACCTTCTGACCGTCGCGCTCGGTGCGCCAATCCAGGCAGAAAATGCAGCCGTTGACCTGGGCGATCTTCAGTCGTGCCGCCTCGAATTCACGCAGTCCGAGGGTCGAATGCGAGTACACCGACAGGGAGAAGTTCGAGGCCGCCAGGCCGATCCCGGGCACCATCTCGCCCCAGACGTAGCCGATCGGATCCTTGCCCTCGGGAATGTCGATGATCATGGGTGCTTCCTTCCGAGCTTGCCGACTGCTGGACGCAGTGGGACATCGAGTGCGTCATAGAGTCCGGGTTCGGCGTCCACGAGCCAGTCGATGGCGTTCACCAGCCGGCCGACCGCGGTGGCATTGCCACCCGCGGAACGGTTTCCGTCCTCGTCAGCGGCCTCGATGGTGATCTCGATGCGCGGATGGCCCTCGATGATCACGCGGTGCGCACCCTCGCCGTCGGGCGGCATCGGCCAGTCGGGCGCGCAGGACGGGTGGATCCGGGTGACGTGCTCGATGACGATCCGAGGCTCGCCCTCGACGATCCCCTGCACCTCGAATCGCAACGCGCCCTGGGTACCCGCTTCGAAATCACCCATCCGCTCGGTGCTGACGGTGGCGTCGAGCTCGCGGCGGTCCAGGGTTTCCCGGATCTCGTCCAGTTCGACGCCGAGCGCCCGGGCCATCAACCGAATCTGCCCGCCCCACACCATGGTTGGGACGCTCGGCGCCACCATCGGCGGCAGGTAGTCCATCGGCTGCCCCATACCGACCAGATAGCGGACCGAATCGGGCTGGTCGTAGGTGGTGTAGTCGAAGATTTCCTGGCAGCGGATCACCTCGACGGTGCTGCCGAGTCCGCTCATCAGCAGCGGCAGCACGTCATTGCCCCAGCCGGGATCGACGCCGGAGACGAATAGTGACCCGCCGCCCCGCGCGACCGCGGCCAGCACCGGATCGCGCACCTCGGATGGCGCACTGGACGGATCGTAGAGCGCATACAGCGCGGGGGTGACGACCACCGCTCCGGCTTCGATGGCTCGGATGATGTCGGCGAGTGCGTCATCCGGGCGGATATCGCCCGAGGCCGCATACACCACCGCCCGAGGTCCGGCGGCGAGGGCCGACTCGATATCGGCGGTCGCCGTGACGCCGAGGTCGTAGTCGAGCCCCGCGAGCGGGCCCGCGTCGCGGCCGACCTTATCGGGATTGTGGACGAGCACGCCCGTGAGTTCCAGCGCCGGGTGCGCGTCGACAGCGCGGATGGCCGCACGGCCGACATTGCCGGTGCCCCAGACGATCGTGGGGATCATCAAGTCAGCGTAGCAAGCGCTTGGTTCGGTGAAAGGGATTAGCGCAATTACGCTGTGCGGCTACGGAATTCGCGCGGTCACCGCCCGGTGTTGTAGCGAACCAGATAGTCGGCGAACCGGCGGATATCGGCGTCCTCCCATGCCGTCACGCGTTCGGCGAACTCGCGATGTCGACGTCGCTCGGCCGCCCCCGCGACCCGTCGTCCCTCCGTCGTCGGCCGCAGAATGTGGCTGCGGCGGTTCTCCGGATCGACCTCCCGGGTCAGATATCCCAGCCGCTCCAAGGCGCCGACCTGTCGGCTGACCGTGGATTTGTCGAGGACGAAATGGTCGGCGACATCGGTCGCCTGACAGCCGTCGCGCTCGATCACCAGGTCCAGAATGCTGAACGCGACCAGCGATAACTCCGGATGCAGCTCCGAGGCGCGGCCGCGGGCGCGCCGGGCGAATGCGGTCAGTTCGCGCTGGATGGTGTGGATCGCCGCGGTGCGCGTTTCCGAGGTCATGGTTGCATGATACATCAGTTGTATGTTACAACAATAACAGTTGTATTTACCAACTATTAGGAGTTGACCTTCATGCGTTCGCACCAGCTACGGCACGTCGCCGGACATCTGCTGACCCCACTGCTGATGTGCCTCGGCATGGCCCTGGCCTACCTGGGTGCGTTCCATCAGCCAGAGCCCAACCATCTGAAGGTGGCGGTGGTCGGCACATCCGCGCGGGACATGGTGCTCGCACAGACCATGAAGGACAAGGCGGGCGACGCGCTCGAGGTGATCACGCTGCCCACCCGCGACGACGCCACGGCGCAACTGCGCGACCGCACCCTCTCCGGTGCCTACGTTTCCGATGCGCAGCATCCGGAACTGCTTGTCGCCAAGGCCAATTCCGACACCACGGCCATGGCTGTCGAGTTGGTGTTCCGGCAGGTCGCGGGTGCGCAGGGCGCGCCGATGACGGTCACCGATATCGCCCCCACCGCAAGTGGCGATCCCACCGGACAGGGTCTGTTCTTCCTGCTCGTCGCACTGAGTATCGGCTCCTACGGCAGCGTCGCCGCAATCGGCGCAGCCGGTGCCGGACTGTCCATGCGGGTGCGTGCGGCGGTCGGGCTGGCCACCTCACTTGCCATCAGCATTATCGGAATCGCGGTGGCCGGACCCGTATTCCACATCGTCGACCACGACTACGCGGCGATCTGGGCCATGAGCTGGCTGTACTCGGCGGGCATCATCGCCGTCGGCATCGGACTGCACACCTTCCTGAAGCGCTGGACCACGCTCGCGCTGATGGTGCTGTTCGTCATGCTCAACTTCACGACCTCCGGTGGGATCTACCGTCCCGAACTGCAGAATGGTTTCTTCGGCTCGCTGCATGCGTTCTGGAACGGCGCGGGTTTCGTGGAAGGAGCGCGCAGCTTGTTGTACTTCGATGGTGGTGCGGGTTTCGCGAGTCGAATCGCCAGTCTGTTCGTGTGGTTGGCAGTCGGCGCGGTGCTGCTGGTGGTGGCCGCCGGATACGAACGCCGCAACTCCCCCGCTCCGGCCGCCCCCGAGCACGCGCAGCGATGGGTGGAGGCCGAAGAGGAAATGGAAGAGGCAGTAGGCGTCTGACGCATCGGTTGGTCGACCCGGCCCATGGATCCGTCCGATCCGTGGGCCGAATTCCCTACGCTGCCTCGGGTTCCCGGCCCACGCTGGTCTCTATGGTGGCATGAGCCCCGGCGTGCAACCATGATTCGCGGTCGTGTCACATCGCGGCCTGGCATCGGGTAGGATCCTCGACATCGCCGCTCTGGCACTCGATTCCACAGAACCTGTTTATATGTAACCGCGAGTTACACGCATTGCGCCACATCGGATCGGGCACGAGCCGCAACTTCGCATGGCGCGCAACATCTTCCAACCCGCACCCGAGTTGATCGACGCACTTTGCAGGTGCAAGATCATGGATGTGTCGCGTGGCGGCGCCGGGTGGACGGCGATCGGCATGGAGGCACCGTGATCGAGGAGTCCGCCGTGCATCCACATTCACGCTCTCACTGAGGTCGAGCCGGGCATCGAAGTCCGACGCATCCCCACCATTGTCTGCGGAGCCGCACGGCCCGTGCGACTTCCTCGATCGAGAGACGATCCATGGCAGCAACTCATCTCGACGCGAACCGGGCGCGCGCCCTCGGACAGGAACTCGTGGCGATCCACCACTGGCTCCGCACCGAACTCACCCGAATCCGAGCGGATGTCAGCGCCTATGCAGCGGGTTCCGATCTGCGGCCGACGCAACTTCGCGCCCACTGCACTGCATTCTGCGCCGCGCTGACCCGACACCACACCGGCGAAGACGCCGCGGGCTTCCCGGCGCTTGCTGGGCAGTTTCCGGAGCTGACGCCGGTACTGGCGGAACTGCGTGCGGACCACCAACTGGTCGCCGATATCCTGCGCAGGCTGACCGAACTGCTCGACTCGATCGGGCCGGATAATTCCGCTACCGTACGGCGCGAACTCGACGGCCTGGCCGCCATCCTGGAATCGCATTTCCAATGGGAGGAACGCAAACTCGTGCAGGCTTTCGACGAACTCGAAATGGGTGCCAGAACAGGCGAGGAACTACTCGGCGCCGAGGTTCGGCGGGGCCGTGTGCGGTCCTCTCGGGATTGAGCCGCCGGCCAGATAGGAGACGAGTACGGTATTACCGGACGGACCGCGTAGACAGGGGCGAGGAAGCATCGGTGGAAAGTCGGGGCGCGATATGAATCAGCCGTATTCGCACTGGTATGCCCAGAATTCGCCGGAGCACCTACCGCTGGCCGCCCGCTACCGCTCCGCCGATCCGATCACCTGGAACGGCAGTCTGATCTACCCCATGTACACCGAGCAGGTCGGGCCCGCGCCGATCCTGGTCACCATGACTCTGCTGTCCGCCGCACCGCCCGCGGGGCTACGCGGGCACGGAATCGGACTATCGGTGATAGATGGGCATATCGGCATCGATGGCAGACGCCTCGCCGGTGTCGACGTGTGGAGCGATGCCCTCGCCGCGGGCGTGAGTTTCGAAGTGATCCCGACCGATCCGGGCGCCCTGTTCTCCCTCACGCCCGTCTGGGTGGACGCCTACGGCGCGCAGAAATCCTGGAGCGGCAACTACGGCATCCTCATCGAACAGCCCCCGACCGGCCGACTCATTCTCTGGTGCAGCGTCGGCGAGGGCCCGCCCAACTTCGCCAATCTCGTAATCGAAGTAGACACCGCGAGCCTCCCCGCCGTCTCGGCCCCAACCCCGCCCTCCTTCGCTTCCAACATTCCGGCGCCGGAGCACACGCGGCCCGTCGAATCCCCCGCCACACAGTCGCCGCCGCTGACCGCACCACAGCGAACGGTGGCCGTCGAAGCCGAGCAGCCTCGCTTCCCGGAGCCGCGGCCGACACCACCAGACCTCGAATTGGTGCGCTTCCCGGAGCCACCGCAAACGGCATTCGCCCGGCCCGAGATCCCGGAAGCGGAGCAAACCACACCGTTGCAGCCTGCGCTGGCCCGGTTGGCGGAACTGCCGTCAACAGCCCGGTCAGCGGAACCGCCAGCACTGGTTACGGACACAATGCAGGCTCAGTCTCCGCAGACGCGGGAACCGGCAGCCGTAGATTCCAGCCGCAACCCGGTCGCACAGCCACCACGGCCCGAACCGCAGCAGCAGCGGCCCGCCGGGGATGGAGACCCCGGTTATCGCACTGCGCTCTACGATCTCGGCGTCGCGATGTTCGGGCGCGGCGACGAGGAGCAGGCCTGCGGGCTGTGGGCACAGGCTGCCGGCGCCGGACACGCCGGGGCGGCCTATGACCTCGGAGTTGTCTTGCTCCGCCGCGGTGAGCTCGGCGATGCCGAACGCTGGTGGCGCACTGCCGCCGATCGACGCGAATTACGCGCCATGGTCGGGCTTGCCGAACTGCTCGAACGTCAGGGCAATCACGCCGAGGCCAGCGCCTGGCGCGCCTGCGTGGCCGAGGAGCAGCCCGGGAAGCCCGGTCAATCGGTCAATTCCGGCTGAACGCCAGCGGAATGCGATGTGGCCGGTCGTGCTCGGGCGACCGTGATATTGCTACCCCTCGAGCTGACAAATCACTTGCCCGACTCGGGGGTCTTTGGGGTATCGACGGGGCTACGATGCGCAGATGGCGCACTCCGCTCCGCCGGTTCCGGGGGCGACGGCCGCTCCGGACCGCTCGCCGGGTGGTTCTCGCGGTGTCGCCGAGGTAGTCGAGCGGTTCGCCGAGGCCTGGCGGGTGGCCGACGTGCCCCCGGATCTACCCGCCTACCTGCCGGACTCCCCCGCCATTCGCCGGGTGTCGCTGATCGAGCTGATCAAGGTCGATCTGGCGAACCGCTGGATGCGCGGCACCGAACCGAAGCGTCTCGCCGAATACGTCGACGACCTGCCGGAATTGCGGACCTGGCCATTGCCGCCCGATCTCATCTACGAGGAGTTCCATGTCCGCAGGCGCGCGGGCAGTTCGGTAGCTGTCGAGGAATACACCGCGGCCTACCCGCAGCAGGCACAGCAGCTCTCGGAGATGCTGGCCACCGACGACTACCGCAGCACACTGCTGACGGGCGCCGCCGATCCGGTGGATCTCGACGATATCGAGGTCGGCCAGAAGATCGACGATTTCGACCTGATGACCGGTCTGGGCCGTGGCGCATTCGCACGGGTCTTCCTGGCCAGACAGCGTTCCATGCAGCGGCTCGTCGCGGTGAAGATCTCCCGGGACAAGGGTGCCGAACCGCAAACCCTGGCCCAGCTCGACCACGACTACATTGTGCGGGTCTTCGACCAGCGGGTTCTGCAGAGCCGTCGACTTCGGCTGCTCTATATGCAATACGTGCCGGGCGGCACGCTGTTCACAGTGCTGGAGCGGGTGCGCAATACTCCGGAAGCCGAGCGCAGCGGCGCGCTCCTGCTCGACGTCATCGACTCAGTACTCGCCGATAAGGGCGAGATCCAGCCCAGTGAATCCGCGGTGCGTGCCGAATTGGCTGCACTGTCCTGGCCGGAGACGATCGCCTGGCTCGGGCGCAGACTCGCTCTGGCGCTGGACTACGCCGGACGCTGCGGTGTGCTGCACCGCGATATCAAACCGGCCAATGTGCTGCTGACCGCGGAGGGCATTCCCAAACTCGCCGATTTCAATATCAGCTTCAGCGGCAATGTCTCCGGCGACAGCCCGGTCGCCTACTTCGGCGGTTCCCTGGCCTATATGTCACCGGAGCAGCTGGCCGCCGTGCATCCGGACAAATCGACGACGGCCGCCGACCTCGACACGCGCAGTGACCTCTACGCACTGGCGGTGATGCTGTGGGAACTGCTCACCGGCAGTAAACCTTTCGATGACAAGATGGCGACCGGCGGTGACCGCACCACACTCGACGGCATGCTGGACCGCCGCTCGGGCAGCCCGCAATCGCTGCCGTACCAGGACCTTCCGGCCGACTGTCCGGCCGCGCTGCGCCGCGCGCTGGTCCGCGCCCTCGAACCGGATCCCGAACGGCGGTGGGCACGCGGGGCGGATATGGCCCAGCAGTTCGATGTCAGTCTCGACGCGCGCGCCCGCGATCTGGTCGACCCGCCGCCGCACAGTTGGCGGCTACGCGCCCGACTGCTCATGCATCCCATCATGGCGCTGGCCATCGCCGTTCCCAACGCATTGGCAATCCTGTACAGCTACAACCACAATCGCACCTTGATCATTGCCAAACTCGATGAGCAGGCACAGCACCGCTTCGATCAGATCGCCGTCATCACCTACGGCATCTGCTTCCTCATCGGGGTCATTGTCACCACTGTGCTGGTGGCGAATCTCTGGTCCATCTCACGTGGGCTACGCACGGGCAAGTGCTACGACGCACCCACGCTGACCAGAGCCCGCACCGACACACTGCAACTCGGCCGCCGAACTGTGTTGACCTGCTTTGCGTTATGGGTGCTGGCCGGTGTGGTCGTCCCGGTTTCGGTGCAGGTCTCGGGCAACCACCTCACCGCCGGGGCCTATCTGCACTTCTTCATCACCCAGATCGTCTGCGGCGCGATCGCCATGGCCTACCCATATTTCCTGGTCAATTTCTATGCCGTGCGCAGCATCTATCCGATGTTCCTGCCGCACGGTGGACTCGGCGCCGCCGACGACGCCCAGCTGCGCCAACTCGACCGCCGCAGCAACTATTTCCTCGCCATCGCCGCCGCCGTACCGCTGCTGGGCGTCGCGGGCGCGACGTTCATTCCCGCCATGGACATTCCGGCGGTCATCGTTGCGGTGCGCGTGCTCTGTGTCGGCAGCGCGCTGGCGTTCATCGGCATCTACTGGTTGTTCCGGATGCTCGAACAGGATCTCGCCGCGCTGGAACGCATTGTCGCCGAGCGCATTGTCGCCCGATGACTACCACGCCGTCAGGTGACAGTGACCCGCGTCCGGTCCTCGACGTCACCACCGCAACCGCACAGCGACGAAGCTGCCGAGCAGTGTAATTCGAAGGTGTATCCCTCTTGGCCGACGACGAGCCGTAGCGGCGGTGCGGTGATCGGTGTCCCTGCTGTTCCGCCGCGGATCAGCAGAACCGGATGCGTATCCGATGTCTCGGCCCGCTGGCACGCCGATTCCCGGGAACAGTCGACAGTAGGTCTGCGGGTCCACGAGCAGATCCCACAGGGGTATGCGCGCTCCTCCGCACTCCGCGTCGACATTGATGACATCCGTAACCAACTGCATGCATTTCTCGGAGGCCGAATCGATGTGGCCGAGACGGCATTGTTATGCGTTTGTACCCAGCGGTAACACCTAGATCAAGTGTTCGTTGCTTGCCCGAAGTTGCCGTATATCCAGTGCCAGCGAACCGATTCCCGCAGCCCATGTGGCATTGCACAATGTGATCGAGAACGCTTCGTGCACCGTCATTGCGCGGGGCCTGGGAAACCGGGAGCAAACATGACCGCCAGAGCAGATCTCGAACTCCAACTGGGCGGTCCGGTCGCGGCCCTGGATCAACTCTCCGATGCAGAGGCCGCCGAACTGCTGATCATGTTCCGCGCTGCGCGCAAGGCCGAGACGGCCGGGCTCGCCGCGGTCGTCGACAGGTTGGTGGGCGCGCTGCCCTGGCCGCTGCGCACGGCGGCGAAGAAGATCATGTTCGGGAATCGGCTCGGCTGATGAAGTCGGCGTCACAGAGCGAATCGATGCAGGGTGGGCCCGATATGGTGACCAGGGCACAGCTCATTCTGCTGGCCCGCACGCTCGATGTTCCCGTCGAGCGCCTGGCGCATCTGGAGCGGCTCGGCGCCGAGCAATTGCACGAGCTGCAACAGCGCATGGCACGCGTCATCTTCGACTACCACGCCGCGACCTTCAAGCGGATCAGCATGCTGGCGCCGATCATTCCACTGAGCATTTCGCTGCCGCTGGTGCAGCGGATCGTGCCGCCGCTGATGGGCGGACGTGCGGCGGGGGCGGTCGGCATCGCGCATCCCAAGAGGGCGGCGGAAGCCGTCGGGATGGTGGATCCGAAATATGTCGCCGATTGCGCGCCGTATATCGACCCGCACACCGTCGGGAAGCTCGCGGAGATCGCCCCGACCGAACCGATCGTGCGCATCGCCAACGAGCTGCTGCGCCGCCGAGACTATGTCACCGCGGGTCCGTTCCTGGGCTACGCCACCACGCCGCTGATCCGAGCCATCGAGGCAGGCGTGCCGGACGACGCTGGGCTGATCCTCTCGGCGGCCTACGCCTACTCGGCCTCGAATATCAGCGCGATTGTGCGTCAACTGCTGACCGGACCACTGGACCGGGTACCGCGCATGCTCGCGACGGTTCTCGCCGGATCGACCGATCTGCGACTGGCGGCCGTATCGGTGTTCGCCCGCTGCGATGAGGATGTGCTCGAGGCGCTCGGCGACATCCTGCTCGATATCGGACCGCCCGAAGCCATTACCGACCTGGCCAGCACCGTGATCGAGCACGGTGCGATCAACGACCTGCTCCGCTTTACCGCCTATCTGAGCCCATCTGCCCTGGACACCGTGGCGGCGAACCCGATCACCGCCGATACCGCGGCAATGTCGGCACTGGTCGCGGCACTCGCGCAACAGACCGATCCGATACTCTGGCGCGGCCTGCTCAATCTGGTCGAGCGCACCGAGCTCGATGTCCAACGCCGAATCGGTGCCAGTCTTCTGGAATTGCCCGAATCAACACTGGCCGCGCTACCCGCGATCGCGACCACGGGGCACCTGAGGCCCACCCTGCTGCGCGTCCTCGCCGGGGTCGACACCGATACCCAGGTCCGCATCGGTGAGATCTGGGCCGAGCTGCCCGCCGACGATCGCGACGATATCGAGCGTGGCGCTCGCGAACTCGGTCTGGCCACCCGCCTCGCGACACTCACGGTCACGATGCACATCTACGGCTGACAATCGCAATCCACACAACCGAATGCGCACGCGGGCAACCGGTCTCGGGCGAACCGGGCGCGGCAGGCGCGCGCCGTACGCGGGTCGGCACCATCGCTGATGCCCGCATGACGTACGGCGCGCGACGAACTACACCGGGGTGAAGTCCCGGCTGGCGATATAGGTCGGGCGCGGCGCCGGAGCGGCGAACGGCTCAACCAGGGTGTTCTCCACGCTGTTGAACACCAAGAAGATATTCGAGCGCGGGAACGGGGTGATGTTGTTCGACGAGCCGTGCATGATATTCGAATCGAACAGCAGGGCCGATCCGGCGGGACCGGTGAACTGGGTGATCCCGTAGCGGTCCGCGAGCGCCGCGATATCGGCGTGGGTGGGCACGCCGATCTCCTGTTCCTGCAACGACTCCCGATAGTGCTCGGCCGGGGTGCTGCCGATGCACGGCACGAACGTCCGGTGCGAACCGGGCATCACCATCAGACTGCCATTGATCGGGTAATTGTTGGTCAGAGCGATCGATAGACTGACCGCGCGCGGCGCTGGCATACCGTCCTCGGCGTGCCAGGTCTCGAAATCCGAATGCCAGTAGAAGCCCGTGCCGCGGAAGCCGGGCATGTAGTTGACCCGGCTCTGATGAATATAGACCTCGGAGCCGAGCACCTGCCTGGCCAATCCGGCGACCCGGGATTCGCGCACCAGGTCGGAGATCGCGGCGCTCAGCCGATGAACCTCGAACACCGAGCGCACTCGATTCGAGGACTTCTCCACGATCACCCGGTCATCACCATGCAGCTCCGGAGCACCTGCGAGACGGTCGATTTCGGCGCTGAACTCGTCCACCTCGGTGGGCGTCAGCAGCTGCTCGACTATGCCGAAACCGTTGGCGTCGAAAGATGCCAGCTCCTCGGAATCGGCCGCACCCCATACGGTCGGATCGGCGCGGTCCTGATGCCGACCCGGGGTGGCGAGCCGGGTCGGGTAGCGATCGTCGGTGTGCACCAACGTCATTGCGCCTCCTATCCGCCGATCTGGGCCGCGACGAGCGGGTAGACACCGTTACTGTCGTGGACCTCCTGCCCGGTGACCGGCGGGTTGAACACACACATCATCCGCATCTCGGTACGCACCTCCAGGCGGTGGCGTTCGTGTCCGTCCAGCAGATACATCGAGCCGGGCGCCAATTCGTAGGTGACGCCGCTGTCCAGATCCGTCAGCGTCCCTTCGCCTTCGATGAGCCAGACCGCCTCCACGTGATAGCGGTAGTGGAACTCGTGCACGGTTCCTGCCTCGATGGTGGTCTCGTGGAAGGAGAATCCGACGCCATCGCCGCCGAGCACGATGCGCTTACTGCGCCAGCCCAGGCCCTCGACATCGCGGTCGGTGCCGGTGATCTCCGCGGTGCTGCGCACGATCATCTCAGCGCTCCTGTCCGCAGACGGTGCCGATCGCGCCGGTCAGCAGGCGCAGACCGTGCTCGATCTCGTCATCGGTGACGGTCAACGGCGGCAATAGCTTCACCACTTCGTCCAGCGAACCGGAGGTCTCGACCAGCAGCCCGCGCTCGAAGGCGATCTGGCAGACCTTGCCCGCCTGTGAGGGATCGTCGAAGACGATGCCGTGCACCAGTCCGCGACCCCGCGTCGAAATACCGGGGAAGTACTCGGCCACCTGGGTCAGTGCCGCTCCGATGCGCTGCCCCTTCGCCTCGGTCGAGGCCTGCAGCGCACCATCGGACCAGAAGTGCTCCAGCGCGGTCTGCGCGGTGATGAAGGCCGGGTTATTGCCGCGGAAAGTGCCGTTGTGCTCGCCCGGTGCCCACTGGTCGAGATCCGGTTTGAACAGCACCAGCGCCATCGGCAACCCATAGCCGCCGATGGACTTCGACAGCGTCACGATATCGGGGGTGATACCAGCGATTTCGAAGGAGAAGAACGGCCCGGTCCGGCCGCAGCCCATCTGCACATCGTCGACGATCAGCAGAATGCCACGGGCCGTGCACAATTCGGCCAGATGCCGCAGCCACTCCGGTCGTGCGACATTGACCCCACCCTCACCCTGGACCGTCTCCACGATCACCGCGGCGGGCCGGTCGAAACCGGAGGAGGTGTCGTCGAGGACCCGCTCCATCCACTGGAAATCGGCGGTGGTGTTGTCGAAGTAGCCGTCATAGGGCATATGCGCGGCATGGACCAGCGGCACACCAGCGCCCGCACGCTTGGCGGCATTGCCGGTCACCGACAGCGCGCCCAGCGACATGCCGTGAAAAGCGTTGGTGAAGCTGATGATCGTCTCGCGTCCGGTGACCTTGCGGGCCAACTTCAACGCGGCCTCAACGGCATTGGCGCCGGTCGGTCCGGGGAACTGGACCTTGTAGTCCAGGCCGCGCGGCGCGAAAACGGTGTCGCGCAACGTTTCCAGCAGTCGCCGCTTGGCCACGGTCGACATATCCAGTCCGTGCGTGATCCCGTCACCGGCGATGTACTCCAGCAGCGGCCGCTTGAGCACCGGGTTGTTGTGACCGTAGTTCAACGCCCCCGCACCGGCGAAGAAGTCGAGGTACTCCTTGCCGTCCTCGGCGCGCAACCAGGTACCCGACGCGGTGGTGAACACCGTCGGCCAGGCCCGGCAATATCCGCGGACATTGGACTCGAGCTCTTCGAAAATGGTCGTCTCGGCGGTAATCAACGGCGATCCTCCTGCTTTCGGACGGTAGGGGCGATCAGATAGAGGTCCTCGTCAGCGTGGCTGTCCGGGAAGAGATCGGAATCGAATAGGGAGCGCTTGGTCATTCGCGCGGCCCGTCGGCGCGCGACCGAACCGAACATCGCGATCGAGGCCGGATTGTCCGGCGCGATCGTCGTCTCCAGTGCGGAAACACCTGCGGCCGCAACGGTGTCGAGCAGCTTCTCCAGCAGTGCGGCACCAAGACCGCGTCCCTGCTGTTCGCGCTCGACCGCCACCTGCCACACGAAGACAGTCTCCGGCGCCTGCGGGCGCAGGTAGCCGATCACGAATCCGACGACCCGGCCGCCCACTTCGGCGACTACCGAGGTGCCGGCGAAATCGCGACACCACAGCAGGTAGGCGTAGCTGGAATTGGTGTCGAGGACCCGCGAATCCTTGGCAATACGCCAGATCTCGGCCGCGTCACCGACTCGTGGTTGGCGCAGTACCGGCTGCGCGTGTGGCGCCGAAATCGGTACGGCCGAAGGGTATTCGGTGACCGATGGATCAATCGTTGCGGTGGACAAGGTGTGCAGTGACATACGTCTCCCTGGTCGGGTCTGCAGTACTCATCCAGGCTTGCGGAGCAACTTTGAGGTGAACCGGTCGATCTCTTTGCGGTTGTGTTACGAAAAGATCACAACTGCAGGCTAGGTCACACTTTTCGATGTTTCAGCGCTGCGGATCGAGCCGATACCCAAGTCCGCGCACGGTAACCACGATGTGTGGATCGGAGGCATCGCGCTCGATCTTGGTGCGCAGGCGGCGCATATGTACATCGACGATCCGCTCATCGCCGAAAAAGCCGTCGTCCCAAACTCTTTCGAGCAATATCGAGCGGCTGAGCACCCGGCCCGGCGACTCTGCGAGTTCGCAGAGCAATTTGAATTCGGTAATGGTGAGCCGGATTTCGTCCTCGCCGCGGCGCACCGCGCCACCGTCGCGATCGAGCACCAGTGGTGCGTCCGGATGCGCATCGAGGACAGCCTCCCGCGGCGCTTCCCGTTCCATGGTGAGTCGGGCGCGGCGGCGCAGCGCGCGCATGCGGGCAGAGATCTCCTTGATCTCGAACGGCTTGGTGACATAGTCGTCGGCGCCCGCCTCCAAGGCGGCCACCACATCGTGAGTATCGTCGCGGGAGCTCACCACGATGATCGGCACGTCGTGTTCGCGCCGGATCTCCCGGATGCAATCGAAGCCGTCCATATCGCCGAGCATCAGCTCCACGATCATCACATCGGGGACGCCATTGCTGCGCAGATAGGTCAGTGCGTCCTCGGCCTCGTGCGCCTCGGCGACGTCGTAACCCTCATCCTCCATCGCCGTGCGCAGCGCGCCCCGGACCACTTCGTCGTCGTCAACGATCATCAGGTTTGCGGTCAAGCCCTCATCCCTTGCAGCCACGCGGACGCGACGCGACGCGGAGACTCGCGTACCCATAACCGACGCGACAGTCCGCCTTCGAGCACCTTTGCCAACTTCAGAAGTACCCGCAGCAGCCATTCGGTAAACGGCAGGTCACGAGCACTCGGTTAGCGTCCGGCTACTCCACCCTGGAGGCACGGACCCGTTTGCGCAAATTGAGAGTGATCTCGGTCACAATGACCGAGTCACCAGTCATCGCGCTGGGACTGCTCCAGCCGGTTGAAATTGCTGGGCCCGCCGTCGGCCCGGCGCTCCTGATAGCGGAACATGAGCCGTCGCGCGTCGAAGGTGGCAAACCATTCGTCCCAGCCGACCGCGCGCAGCACCGCGCCGCCGTAGCCGGGAAAGTCGAAACGCAGTACGCCGAGGCGACCGTCGTATTCGCTACCCGGCATGGTGGCCGGGCGGGCGCCGCGCTGCTCGGCCCAACGCCGGATCACATCATGATTGCGGGTGACGAGGATGCGACCGGCCTGTTGCGAATTCTCGGCGCGCGAGATCGACTCCGGCGGTTTCTTCAGCGAACTCGAAACCCCCGGTCCCGCGTATTGCTCTCGGGTGCCCGGTCGTCGCTGATCGTTCATGACGACCTCCTTGCGCGTCGGCATCGTTTGTCCGGCTATCTGACGCGTACCCGCACCTAACCTCGGGCAAACAGTGGATCCGATCACAACGAAACACATTGGGCGACAACATCTTCCCAACAAGCTAATCGCGCAGCGCTTGATCGCGCAGCTTGCCGAGCGTTCTGGACAGTATCCGGGAGACGTGCATCTGCGAGACGCCCAGCTGCTCGGCGATCTGGGACTGGGTCCTGGCCTCGAAAAAACGCATGATGAGCACCTGCCGTTCCCGCTCCGGCAGGTCCTCGATCAGCGGCCGGACCGCGAGGTAGTCCTCCACGTACTGGTAGCTGGGCTCCTCCGAGCCGAGACTGTCCAGCAGCGGCAGGGGCGCGTTCTCGATGTCATCGCCGACCACCGCGTCGATGGAGCTGGACTGGTAGGCATTGCCCGCGATGAGCGCCTGGGTGACCTCGACCAGATCCACCGACAGCTCAGCGGCGATCTCGCGGGCCTTCGGCAAGCGGCCGAGCCGCTGCGCCATCGCCTCGACGGTGGGGCCGATATTGAGCTGGATCTCCTTGGTGCGCCGCGGCACGCGCACCGCCCAGGTGTTGTCCCGGAAATGTCGGCGCACCTCGCCCATGATGGTCGGCACCGCGAACGACAGGAACGAGGAACCGCGGGTCACATCGAATCTATCCGCGGCCTGGACCAGCCCCAAGCGGGCGACCTGTAGCAGGTCGTCGAAGTTCTCGCCGCGCCCGGAGAACTTGCGCGCAATATGTTCGGCCAGCGGCAGGCACCGGCCGATCAGCTCCTCCCGCAACGCTTCTCGACGGGGATCGGCCTTGTCCAGGGCGGCGATCTTCTCGAACAGTGGCTCGATATTATCGTAGCTGTCGCGGTGTGCTCTCGACTCAGCCGCCATCGCTACCTCGCGCCCAGCTGAAGTCGACGATCGTCGGATAGCCGGAGACCGAACTGTCGTAGGGCTCCTGCACCGCGGCGATCGACTGCGTCAGCGTGCGAACGATATGCCAGCCGAATCCGGCTTGACCGACCACCGACTCCGATACCGCCACCGAGGCGACGTGCACGAACATCTCGCTGTCGCTGTAGGTGAAGTCGCAGTCCAGCGTGGAGCCCGGCGCCGCGTCCAGGATCAGGGAGGTGGCCACCTCGTCGAGTGCGAGCCGGATATCGACCACCTCATCGATCGCGAAATCCGCAATCAGCGCAACGGTTTCGGCGAGCGCGCGCAGCATGGTCAGCTGCTCGAGCTGGGCGGGGACGCGAACCCCGATCGTCGTTGTCTTCTCTGCAGCGGACTGGGAACTCCACTCCCCCATGCCCATCACCACCTATTCCTCCGAGCCGACCGGAACCTGCCTTCGGGTCGGGGACCATTCGCGACGTACCCGGCCGACCACGATCGAAACATCGCAACCGGTGGGGATTCGAATCAGTCCGCCTCGATCCGTTCATGCGCAGTCAACAGCAGATGGTCGAATTTCGTGCGCAGATCGGCCACCGAATCGGTCAGCGAGCTCAGATCGGCGACCAATCGCACGGCCAGTGTCCGCAGCTTGATATTGGTCTCCTGGGAGCGCCAGCTCAGCATCCGGAAGGCCTGGTCGGGGTTGAGGCCGTAGACCAGCATCAGCGCGCCCTTGGCCTGCTCGATCACCGCCCGTGCCTCGTACAGCTCTGGCAGCGCATCGTCCAGGGTCTCCTGCTGACGCTCGTCGAGCGCGGCGGTGAGGTCGATGTAGTACCCGGAGGTTCCGATCACCGAATCCATCTCGTCGAGCATCTGATCGGCGACCACGATGACGTGGTGCACCTGGCCCGCGGTATCGACGATCCGATGCCGACTCGAGAACGGCCGCGCGGTCTCGATGGATTTGGCCAGGGTGTCGGCCACCTGTGCGCGATCCTCGGGATGTTTGTGCGAGAGCAGCAGCTCGGTAGTCGGTTGCACCGTTCCCGGCTCGTATCCGTGCAGCAGTGCGACCTCATCGGACCACTCCCACCGCTGATCGCCGAACCAGAAGTGGAAGGTCCCGATACGCTGCGGTTTACCCGCGCCGATAACCCGGCCCAACGCCCGCGCGTCCTCGGGCGAAACCGGTCGACTCTCTGTCACAGCCGCAAGTATGGAGCGTGCCAGCGCTGAACGCCGGATATCGGCCAGACCAGGGACTTAAGGCCATATCAGGTGTCGAGCGCCGCGCGCATCGACGGAAAATCGCAGCATATGGCGCGTACGCCGGTGACGGCGAGCACGCGGTCGACCTCACGGCGACCTGACACGACCCGGACATTCGGACCGCCGCGTGCGGCTCGGTGGGTGATCGCGCCGATGGCGGCCGCAGCGCGGATACTCAGGAATCTGGTGGCGCGTAGGTCCAGGATGACGGCATGACAGCGGGTGGTCACCGCCCGCTCGAGCATCGCGCGGAATTCCGGGAGTGCGGCCGCATCGAGTTCACCCTCGGCGCGGATGACCACGCATTGTCTGCGGCGGTCCATCCGTTGCGCCCAGAACCGACTCCGCGGCCGCAATCCGGCCCGGTGTTGACCGTCCGATCGGTACTGAAGAACGGCGGACATATCAAACCTCCCAGAGGGATGCCCGATCCTGCGCGACAGGTCGGCGGGAGGTGGCGGTAACGCGGCTGGATCGTTACGCCGCGTCGGTAGTCGCCTTCGTCAGGGTCGCTACGCCAGCTCCCGCTGGCCGGTCCCGCATGGTGTGTCGTGTGTCGGACCGGGGTCGGCTGTAGTCTCAACCTCTCAATAGTCTGGCACGGTCGCTCACCCCGGTTCAACCATCCGATCGGTCGCCGACATTGCGCCAGCGCCACGGCGCGAGCACCCAGGCAACCGCGAACAGCACTGCGACCACCACACCCGACACCACTCCCGGTACCGGTCCCGCGACGGTCTCCGTCACCAGCACCGTCGCACCGGTCAGCGCGAGTCCGAGCAGCGCGATCCCGGCCATGGCGCAGCGGTGCGCTGCGGCGACGACATTGCCGAGCCGGTGCCGCCGGAACAGGATTCGATGCCATGCCACCGGCGCAACCAGGAAGACCGTCGCACCCATCGCCGCGGCCATCGTGGCGAGGTAGAGCAGTCGCATCGGCTGCGACAAGGGGGCGAATCCGGCCTGGAACGGGAGGATCAGCAGCGCTCCGATGAGGAATTGCACGCCGGTCTGGACCACCCGCAACTCTTGGATCAGGCTGGCCCAATTGCGGTCCAGCCGCTGGGTTTCGGTCTCCTGCCTGGTTTGACGGTCCCAGTTCTGGTCACCGGCGGTCACAGGTGGCGCATACCCGCACCGCGCGGGCATACACACGGCGATCTTGCCCGGTGCGGTCACTGATTCGGTGAGTGGCACCCGGGTATGCCGATCGTGACGCCGCCGTGATCGATCGCCGCAATAGAACCGATGTGCACGGCGCCGGCCGATCCACCCATTCGCAAAGCCGACCCAACCGGCATCTTGGTGCCGAAATAGGCGGGGAAGTTCTCATGGCACAGCGAAATGGGTTGCCGAACATATTGTCCGGCAACCCATTTCGCCTATCAGGTACAGCAATTACGGATAGCTACTGCCCCTGCTGGTAAGCGCGCTGGCGTAGTTCCTCCAACTCGGCTTCGGCCCGCTCCTTCTCTGCGGCCGCTTCCTTTTTGGCCGCCGCACGCTGTGATTCCGCCTTGTCCTGCTGGGATCTGCCCTCGTCCCGCAGATCGTCGTTTCCGAAGACCGCGCCAGCCGCCTCCTTGATCTTGCCCTTGGCGCCTTCGACGACGCCTTCGAGCCCTTCGCGGGGACCGCTCTTGTGTTCGGACACGATATCTACCTCCGAAATATCGGCTATCAGGTGGACATTGGGTCGCATACCCGCGATCGGCCGGTTGAACCGAAACTCTCGATTTTCATGGCAGATCGGAAATTCCGCACGCCGGTCGGACGCCTTAGCTAGTTGGTGTCCGACGGACTGAATCATTGCCCCAATACCGCAGTGTCCAGCGGTTTGGGCGGGCTTGCTGTATGTGCGCGGGACCCGCGGCAGCGAGATACCGGCCACCGAATCGCCCACACTGTCGCGCGACCTGCATCGTTATCGAACGCGGCGGCGCATAGCAAGTTCTTGCGTAGCAATATCGCTACCAGGACCGATTCCCGTCGTCCCGGCTACCATCATTTACATGGTCGGTCGACCATATTCGGCTCGGCCCCGGATGCCGACCGGGGCCCGATAATTCTGCGAGGAACCATGACCGATGGGCTTCTGCTGCCGCCAGGTGCGGGGCGACGACTGCAGACCATGACGCTGAAGGTCGGTGCCGAGCGCTCCGATATCTGGTCGACCTTCGAGGCCGAGGTGCCACCGGGTTTCGATGTTGGTGCGCACTGGCACGGCCATGCCGAGGAGGTGTTCTTCGTGCTGGACGGCGAACTCGATCTGCTCGCTTTCCATCCGAAGTCCCAGCCCGTCGGTGACTGGCGCACCTGGGAGGCCGAGGGCGGGGCGACCGTATTCCGCGGCGGGCCCGGCAGTTTCATGCATGTGCCCGCGGGCTGCCCACACGCATTCTTCAACCCCGGCAAGCAGACCGCGCGCATGCTGTTCCTGGTCTCCCCGTCCGGACACGAGTTGTATCTCCAGGAACTGACCGACCTACTGGGCGCGGGCGGACCACCGGACCCCGAGGAGATCGCCGAACTGCGCATGCGCCACGACATCCACCAGTTGACGCCGCTGACCAATCACCCGATCGGGTGATATTGGGCCGAACCACCCGCGTCATCGAGGGGGCGAGCCTGCTCGAGAATCTGGTCGACGGTCTGCTCGACCGTGAGATCGGAAGTGTCCAACCATAATCCGATGCGCGGCGTCTGCGCCCGCAGGACCTGGTCCAGGCTCTCGACCGTGAAGCCGTCATAGGCAGCCTTGCCCCGGCCGGCCTCCCGAGCCTCGACAGCGGCCGGTGTCGGCACGAGTACCACCACGTACAGCGGCCGAGTCTTGATCAGCTCGATGGTCCACGGCAGGAATTCCCCGAGCACGACATCCTGGATGATCGCGGTGAACCCGGCGGCCGCGTACCCGTCGGCGGTATGCGCGGCCAGCGCATGGCGCAGCCGCAGTTGGTCCGAGGCCGCCGCCGACGGTTCGGGGCTCATTTCCGCCCGACCGCCGATAATGAAGCGCCGGAACGTATCCCCGCGCACATGCGCCGATCGCGGCAACCGCTGCGCCAGCGCCTGGGCGACGGTCGACTTCCCAGCGGCTTGAATGCCGGTGATCAGGTAAACGGCCGATTCCATACCTGCCATGTTCGCACCCGGGCGCCAGCCATTTTCGGCATCGAGTGCGACCGCGACACTCATCCCACCTCGGGCGGCGGCGTGTTGTCTGCCGGATAGCCGAGGGGATCGGCGGAAACGGGCCTGTGGCGACACGTCGAGTTGTAACGTGTTCTAAGCCCGCGCTCCGGGTGGGGCTGACCAGATGGTGGTGCGGACGTTTTGCGGAATGTTCGGAGGGGTTGGATGCCACGACTGCCGATGCTGGGTGCTGTTGCGGCACTTATTATTTCGTTCACCATGATCGGATTGCCCGCGCCCGCTCGGGCCGGGATATACACCTGGACCGATATCGCACAGTCGGCGGTCCCGAAGGCGGAGTGCGGGGCCGGATCGCTGCCGGAGACCGGGTTGCAGGGCGATGTTCCGGCGGCGGATCGGGCCAGTGGGCGCAGCACCGAGGGGTATCGGTGCAATATTTCCTTCGTCGGCGGGTTGCAGCAGCAGGGAGGCGGGATTCTGTCGCCGACCTACGACCATTGCTCGTATACGGGCACATTCTTTCCCGGGAACCTGCTCGATGGTGCAGCGCCGGGCGTACACGTCCTCGATGTTTCCGATCCGGCCCATCCGGTGCACACCGCGACGCTGAACGAGCCCGCGATGCTAGGCGGAACCTGGGAGACCTTAAAGGTCAATACCGCGCGGAAGCTATTGGCCGCGACCGCCGTTCCGATCACCACCGGTACCGCGTACTTCTCCATCTACGACATCTCCGACTGCGCACACCCGGTGCTGCTCAATCCCGGTCCCGGCACCGATCTGACAATGCCGTTGCCATTCCTGTCGCACGAGGGCGGCTTCTCCCCCGATGGCAGTACCTACTGGGCCTCCAGCACGAGCCCGGGGCTGCTCACCGCCATAGATGTGAGCGATCCGGCGAATCCGCGGGTGATCTGGCACGGACTGCAATCGCTGACCGCACACGGTTTCGGCATCAGCCCGGACGGCAACACCATGTACTTCTCCATCCAGAACGGGATCAATATCCTCGACATCAGTGCGATCCAGCGCCGGGATCCCTATCCGGTGGTGCCGCAGATTGCGACGTATCACTGGGCCGACGGGTACTTCGACCAGCAGTCGGTTCCGGTTACCTACGACGGCAGGCCGTATATCTTCACCGGCGACGAAGCCGGTTCCGGCGGTGTGAAATTGATCGACGTCGCCGATCCGGCAGATGCCAGGAAAGTCGCGACGATCAAACTCGAGATCAATATGCCCGCGAACCTCGGCGAGCACGCCCAATCGGCGACCGGCAACGGAATCTTCTCCTACGACGCGCACTATTGCGTGGCCGATCGGCCCGCGGATCCGACCGCGCTGGCATGCAGTTGGATCGCCTCGGGCATTCGCGTCTTCGATGTGCGCGATCCCGGCGATATCCGCGAAATCGCCTATTACAACCCGCCTGCGCAGACGGGCAGGCAAGGGCAGCTGGTGAATTCGGTGCACGCCGACACCGCCGTGATCGGCGCTCCGGTCTGGAATTACGTCCCGCTGGCCCGCGAACTCGTCAACGGCAAACTCGATCCCGCCACCATATTCGGCCCGCGCTCGGGCATGATGTTCGGCGGCGATATCAGCTCGGATTGGTGCCTGTCGCCGCCGATGTTCCATGGTGACCAGATCTGGACCACCTGCACCGATAACGGATTCATGGTGCTGCGGCTGGATAACGGGGTCTACACACCGCCCGCCGATCAGGAGTCCACCGTTGGCTCGTAAACGCCTCCGATTCGCCGCGGTGGCCGTCATTTGCCTGATAGTCGGTGCGGCGGTGGGGTTTTGGGCACATCGACCGCGCGATGACGCAGGCGCCGGACCGCTGTCGACCGTGGATATCGGCTTCGCCCAGGACATGTCGGTCCATCACGAGCAGGCGGTACTGCTCGCGCGAACGCTGCCCGCCGACGCGGGACCGCAGATTCGCGGCGTAGCGGAGCGGATCGTGTTGGCGCAGACCGCCGAAATCGCCCAGCTGCGCGGCTGGCTGCAACTGTTCGACCTACCGCTGAGCACCGATCAGCCGATGCACTGGATGGGTCATGAGCACGGCGGCCACGGCGCCCCCATGCCTGGGCTGGCATCCACTGCCGAGATCACCCAGCTCGCCGGGTTGCACAGTACGGCGGCCGAAGTCGTGTTCCTACAGTTGATGATTCGCCATCACCGTGGCGGTGTGGCGATGGCGCAGACCGCCTTCAATACCGGCTCTGCCCCGGCGGTCACGCGGGCGGCGCTCGAGATGGTCAACGAGCAGGGCAATGAAATCGGCGAGATGACAGCACTATTGACCGCCCGGCAAGGCCAGCCCCTGCCGTTCCCCTGACCTGTCAGCTCGCGCGGTGTATCGGGTGCAGTCGGGACAGCGCCCGCACCGCATCGGCGCGGGAGATCAGCTGATCGCCATCGAGTTCGGCGATGGCGGCCTCCATCCACTCGCGGATCAGCGTCGACATGCCGATGCCTCGGGCATCGGCCAACTGCTTGACCCGGGTGTGCAGTTCCAGCGGCATGCGAATGGAACTGGTCACCACGATGTCGTCACCGGGGGCGAGCGGCGGCGGCGCCTTGTCCGGCGGGACCGGTTCATTGCTGAAGGTCAGTCGGTCCATGAACGCCGTCACTTCGTCCGGGGACGCAAGGTTGTCGTGTGGCAGTTGGCAGGGATCTCGGCCCGCATCTTACGTGCGCAATTCACTTAAAAGTCCTTCACCGCGTGCCGCCTGCCCTCGCGCACACCGCTTCCGGGAGCGCAACCCGGAACGGTCATGTTCGATCCGTATCCCGATCTGGCCGCCGCTCGGGATTTACTCTCCAAGCACGACGACCTGTGGGACGCGCTTCGAGACGACTACTGGGCTGCACTGATGAATATTCAGGATCTGCCGAAACCCCCAGGGGGATAACGACATATTCGAGACATCGTGCTGGTATACCAGCACACACGGTCAGCGCCCGCTCCGACTCCGTCTGCGGGCTATGAACCGGCCGATCACGAAATTGGTTAATCGCGAGGCGGACTCACCGCCAAAGCCGATCTCGCCGGTGACTCGCACGCAGGCATGGCCCGGTAGGCTCGCAACACCGGCTCTGCCGAAACACCGCCGGTCGCCATGGCCATCCCAGCCCCGGGCCGGACCGGCTCCCCGTGGTCATCGGCTAGGATCGCGTGATGACCACGGGGGGGGCAGTATGGCGTCTAGCCAAAATCTTTCGGTGGTACCGGAGAAGGTTCGTGAGGTAGGCAAGTACGTCTACGAGTTGGCCGAAGCACTGCGGAACGCTCTGGACTCCACCTCGAAGGATGTCGCCTCGCTGACCGACGGCAGCTGGACTGGTGATTACGCAACCGAGTTCTCCAACGGCTGGGCCGAGGTCCGGGACGGGGGCAGCCAGATCACGACCGCGTTGACCGAGATGGCGGAGAAGCTCGGGGTCACCGCGGAGACCTATCAGGCCCCCGACAAGAGTCACGCCGCAGCATTGAACACCTCGAGTTTGGATCTGCCATGAGTTCTGAGTTCTCGGTCGACCTCGACCGCCTCGACGATATTGTGGCCCGCCTCTCGGGCCTGTCGGGATTTGTCGCAGAACATCTCGACGAAATCGATAATCGGGTGACGACTTTGGTGGGTACCGGTTGGGAGGGTGTTGCCGCCGAGGCCTATGCGGCGGCACACCGTGAATGGATAACGGGTGCAAGAGAGTTCGTAGAAAGCGTCCGCGATATGAGCGATGCCGCCAAGCAGGCACACGGAGATTACACGCACGCAATCGAACTCAACAGCAAGATGCTCAACGGGGGATAATAATGACGCTCGTCGTCGATTGGCAGGTCTATTATCAAGCCGCCAAGCAATGCCACGATCTTGCCGTGGCGATACGGCAAGCCGACAAGCCCTTGCACGACGCGGTCAAGAACGAGTGCGCGGGCATGGCTGGGGATGCCAACGGCTGCAAGCAGTGGGGCGAGAAGTACGACGTCGTTGCGCGGGATACGATGCAGGCCTGTACCAACCTTGCCGATGCGTTGACCAACTACGGCTACGTTCTATACGCGACCGGTTACAACTACGGTATCCGCGGCAAAACCAACCCCGCACCCGACCGACCCACCGTCCACGCCATGTCCGAGTACAAGGTGGTTATCCCTTCATCAGTCGGTAACAACGGGAACGGAGTCGACAAGCACGACGACGGCATTGCGGAGTTCTACAACAAGCTGGTCGAGAAGATCGGTGAAGAATTCGGCAAGCTCCCCAACGGTGATGTCGGCAAGCTCGAGAAGGCGTCCAATGCCTGGAAGACGTTCTCCGCTCATCAGACCATCACCGGCGCGGAAGCGCAGATCGCCACAATCAAGGGCCTTTTCGACAAGATCAACGACAAAACGAACCTCCCACCGATCTACGAAAAGCTCGACGCACTTGCCAACAGCGCCAAACAGATCAACACGGGCTCGGCGACTCTCGCTGGCCTCGTCGGCGAGTACCACACGGAAACCGTCGCCGCGCGAAAGAGCTTCGAGTCGAATATCAACGTAGCGGTCGCCTCTGTCGGAGTCGCGGTGCTGGGCGGCTTGGCGCTGGCCGCGATCAGCTTTGGCGGCTCTCTCGTTGCGGCAGGGGGTGCAATCGGCGGCATCGTCGTCAACTGCATCAACGCCATACGTGCTGCCTATACCGGCAGCAAACTCATAAGGATCGTTGGTCTCGCAGCTGCCACCGCCACCGCGGCCGTGAC
>NZ_JBEXLC010000118.1:0-28390 GCF_040609795.1 Nocardia sp. NPDC004604 | reverse complement strand
CGGACGCGAGACACCAGGGGGCCGCGAACACGCAGCGCCGCAGGCGCTGCAAATCGAACTCAAGCGTGGCGCTGGACCAGGTCGCCGAGGCGCGGCAGCGCCTCGATGACGTTCTTCTTGGCCGAGGAACGCATCGACGAGTAGACCTTCTTCAGCGCCGGACGCGTCGAGGCCTCGGCACGCGCGTCGGTCACCGCGAGCAATGCCTCGGCGACCTCATCGGACTTGGCGACCAGCAGGTCGGCGAAGCTGCCGGACCCCGCGGCCGTGTATTCCTGCCAGAAGGGCTCCAGCTGCGATACGAGCTTGGGCGCCAATGACTCCAGCGCATCGGGCACGATGCTCGGGCTGAGCTTCTTGACCGCCGCGTACCCACCCTTAACGGCAAGGCCAGACGCACCACCCTTGTCCGACACCTCGGCGTCCAGAACCTCCTTGGCATCGGCAAGGAAGGCCGAGCGCTTAGCGTCGTCGAGCAGGGATTCAGACAGTGCTGCAACCACTTTCAGGTTCCTCCGGGATCGATGTCGATGAACGAGCGCACGTCACTATACGCACTGGTGCGCGCGGTCACACGGCGCTCATCCAGCTACGGCTGCCACGGCAGCAATTCGACCATCAATCCTTCACAATCCGCGAGGACATTGCCCTGCTCATCGGCCAATTCCGCGGTTATGTACGTTTTGCGCCCTTCGATGCGGTCGACGCGACCGCGCACGGTCAGCGACGTCTCGAGCGGAGTGACCTTGCGGTAGTTCACATGGAGGTAGGCGGTGCGGCTGATCGGTCGTCCCGCGTAATGCACGATCATGCCGAGCAGGTCGTCGAAGAGCAGCGGGAGCACACCGCCGTGTGCCGCGCCATTGCCGCCGAGGTGGTAGCGGCGGAACTCACCGGTCATCTCGATGCCGTCGGGTCCGGCCTCGACCACCTGCCACGGCAGCAGCAAAAGGCTGCCGCGCCCGGGCAATTCGACCGCGCGGCCCGCCGGGCCCTGGAGTTCGGGCGCACGGTAGGGCTCGAGCAGTTCGACGAGCTGTCGCGCCTGGGCGAGCGCGTCACCGAAGACCTCGTCGGGCGCGTCCACGGAGACGGCCAGATCCTGCAGCGTGCGCATGACCTCGACGAACGGCCCGAAGTTGGCCCCGATCCGGGCGCGGGAGACCTTGGGGAAGCCACCGTGCTTCTCGTACCGGGATTCGTCCACGGCACTGTGGTCGATACGCGGGCCGGGTCGACCGACACTTCGCTCGGTAACCCGTTTCACTGCCTCACGCCCTCCCGTCGCCCGACCGCCGCCCCTCATTGAATCGCTCCGCGATACTGCATCCATCCCTGCACGGTAACGCGTAGTTTTACACCGTCAAGTCGTACCGCCGAGTAACGCCATCGCACCGTAGAAGTTCGCATGGAAGTCGCTGGCACCCGGATTATCGACGGAAGCAATAATCACTGGGGTGACGTTCAATCCGAAGCTGTGGCGGCCCGTTCCAGGGTTCGAGAACCTGACCGACATCACCTATCACCGGCATATCGAACAGGGCACCGTCCGGGTGGCCTTCGATCGGCCGGAGGTGCGCAATGCGTTCCGTCCCCACACGGTCGACGAGCTCTATCGCGCGCTCGATCACGCCAGGATGACCCCGGACGTCGGTGCGGTCCTGCTCACCGGCAACGGACCGAGCCCCAAGGATGGCGGCTGGGCCTTCTGCTCCGGCGGTGACCAGCGCATCCGCGGCCGCAGCGGCTACCAGTACGCCGAAGGCGAGACCGCGGACACCGTCGACCAGGCCCGCGCTGGTCGCCTGCACATCCTCGAGGTGCAGCGGTTGATCCGTTTCATGCCGAAGGTGGTCATCGCGCTGGTCAACGGCTGGGCGGCGGGCGGCGGCCACAGCCTGCACGTGGTCTGCGATCTGACCCTGGCCAGCCGCGAGCACGCCAGATTCAAGCAGACCGACGCCGATGTCGGCAGCTTCGACGGCGGTTACGGCAGTGCGTATCTCGCGAAAATGGTCGGCCAGAAATTCGCGCGGGAAATCTTCTTCCTCGGCCGTCCCTACACCGCCGAGGAAATGCATCAGATGGGCGCGGTGAACAAGGTCGTCGACCACGCCGAACTGGAGAATGTGGCGCTGGAGTGGGCCGCCGACATCAATGGCAAATCCCCGCAGGCCCAGCGCATGCTCAAGTACGCGTTCAACCTGCTCGACGACGGTCTGGTCGGCCAGCAACTGTTCGCGGGCGAGGCCACCCGGATGGCGTACATGACCGATGAAGCGGTCGAGGGCCGCGACGCCTTCCTGGAGAAGCGCAAGCCGGACTGGACCCCCTACCCCTGGTACTTCTGAGATGGACATCCTCAGCAGCCGAGTCATCCTGCGGCCCGCCGACTATCGCGCGACACTCGCCTTCTACCGCGACGGACTCGGGCTGGCGATCGCGCGGGAGTATCCGGGCGGCACGGTTTTCTTCGCTGGACAGTCGCTGGTCGAGGTGGCCGGGCACGGCGGATCGGGTAATTCCACGGCGTTCGAGGGCGCGCTCTGGCTGCAGGTACGCGATATTTCGGACGCTGCGGCCGAACTCGCTCTCAAGGGCATTGCCATCGATCGAGCACCGGTGCGGGAGCCGTGGGGGTTGATCGAAATGTGGGTGCACGATCCGGACGGGGTGCCCATCGTTTTGGTCGAAGTGCCTGCCGAGCATCCGATCCGACGAGATTCGCGCTGGTCACCGGACTGATCGCGGCGGCAGCGGCGACCAGGGCGGTCCGGCCCGAGTTGCCAATGCCGACCCCGGCGAGGACGATAACGCACGGATGGCCGCCCGACCGCCGACGTCCGGGCGACCGCCACTGAGTACCGTCCTCCGAGTGAATCGCAGTCTCGATGTCCGGCGTACCCGAGTTCTCCTCCCCTGACGCGGCCTCAGCCACTCCCTGCCGCCTCAGCAAACCGACCCCTGCCGCATGCGGTGACGTTGACATGACACGATCAAGGTCGTGAGGGAGCGCAGCGAGCGAACCATGAACACAGCGCGCCTGCGCACGACCGGGCCGAGCAGCAGCGAGGTGCAGTCGTGAGAGAGCGAAGCGAGCGAACCATGGGTACAGCGCGCCCGCGCACTGCGGACCCGCGCCCGATGGAGCCGAGCGCCGGCGAGGCACCGTCATGAGTAAGACCCTGCGGACGCTGCCGATGCCGACCGGATCAGGGCTCGGCGATGTGCTGCCGCATTTGCGAGAAGTGTTGGAGGGCAACGGTCCCGCCTGGTTGCCGATACCCACCAGCGACCGCCGGGAGGCCCGGCGACTGAGCGATGCGCTGGCCCCGGGCGAGCCGATCGATGACGAGGTGGCGCTCGTGGTGACCACCTCGGGCACCACCGGTCTCCCGAAGGGCGCCATGCTCAGCGCCGCGGCGCTGCGAGCCAGCGGAACCGCGACCCACGATCGCCTCGGCGGTCCGGGCACCTGGCTGCTCGCCCTGCCGACCCACCACATCGCTGGCATTCAGGTGCTGCTGCGCAGCATCCTGGCCGGTACCGAACCCACCGTCCTCGACGTTTCCGGCGGCTTCCTACCCGAGGCGCTCGCGGGCGCCATCTCCGGTATGCGCGGTGAGCGCCGCTACTCCGCATTGGTCCCAACACAACTCATCAAGGCCCTGGAGGCACCCGAAGCGGCGGCGGCGCTGGCGCAGTTGGACGGCGTGCTGGTCGGTGGTGCCGCCACCCCGGCTCCGGTCTATGAACGCGCGAAAGCGGCCGGTATCAATGTGGTTCGCACCTACGGCATGAGCGAAACCTGCGGTGGTTGCGTATACGACGGTATTCCGCTGGACGGCACCGACATCCGCATCGAGGACGGTCGCGTCCTGCTCGGCGGCGCGATGATCGCCAACGGCTACCGCGGCCAGCCCGACCATCCGGCCTTCGCCGAACCCGGCTGGTTCCGCACCGATGACGCGGGCACCTACGAGAACGGCGTGCTCAGCATCACCGGACGGCTCGACGAGGCGATCGTGACCGGTGGGCTGCTCGTCATCCCGCAGGTGGTGGAGGCCGTGCTGATCACCCATCCGGCAATCAGCGAATGCGTGGTGCTCGGTCTGCCCGACGACCGGCTCGGGCAGCGGGTCGCCGTCGCGGTGGTCCCCGCCGCCGGCGCTACTCCGACCCTCGAGGAACTACGCGACCACGTGGTGCGCGAACTCGACTCCATCGCCGCCCCACGCGAACTCGCGATCCTCGATGAGCTCCCGCTGCGCGGCCCCGGTAAGCCGGACCGAGCCAAGCTCCGCGAGTATCTGCTCGCCGAATCCACGCACTGACACCGGATCGGCATGGTGGCGGCCGAGCCCGAGAAGGCGCGGCCACCATCTCCCGTTGATCTTGTTGCGACCTGTCCGATCGCGGTGGTGGGCGTGCAAGTGGGGCGCAAGAGTGCGGCGACATCGTGGTGCAAGGACCGTGCAAGACGCGGGCCGCAAAGTCTTGTGCATGACTTCTTTCACACCCAATTCAGCGCTCGCCGTAGAGGCGGACGGTCTGGTCAAGGTGTTCGGGGAACAGCGCGCCGTCGACGGTGTGAGCCTGGCGGTTCCGCAGGGCTCGGTCTACGGCGTGCTCGGACCGAACGGCGCGGGCAAGACCACGACCATCCGCATGTTGGCCACCCTGTTGCGCCCGGACGGCGGCAGTGCCCGCATCTTCGGCCGTGACGTCGTCGCCGAACCGACGGCCGTGCGCTCCCTGGTCGGCGTCACCGGACAGTACGCCTCGGTCGACGAGGGTCTCACGGCCACCGAAAACCTGGTCATCTTCTCCCGCCTGCTCGGTCTGAGCCGGATCGATGCCAGGCGCAAGTCGGTCGAACTGCTCGAGGAGTTCGACCTCACCGAGGCGGCGGACAAGCCGCTGAAGAACTTCTCCGGCGGCATGCGGCGCCGTCTCGATCTGGCCGCCAGCCTGATCGCGACACCGCCGCTGCTGTTCCTGGACGAGCCGACCACCGGCCTCGATCCGCGCACCCGCGCCCAGATGTGGGAGACCATCCGCCGCCTGGTGCGCGAGGGTGCGACGGTGCTGCTCACCACGCAGTACCTCGACGAGGCCGATCAGCTCGCCGACCGGATCGCCGTCATCGACCACGGCAAGGTGATCGCCGACGGCACCGCCGACCAGCTCAAGGCCTCGATCGGCGGCTCCGCACTGCACCTGACCCTGGTCGATCGGGCCCAGCTCGATGAGGCCCGCCGCATTGTCGGCGAATTCCTGGGCACCGAGGCCCAGATCACGCCCGAGGCCGGACGGCTCACCGCCCCGCTCAAGGATGCGGGCATGACCGCCGATCTGCTGATCCGCCTGCGCGAGTGGGAGATCGCGATCGACGAGATCACCGTCAGCAAGCCCAGCCTCGACGAGGTCTTCCTCACCATCACCGGCCACCCGGCCGAAGACGACAACGAACGGAACGCGGCATGACCACCATTACCGCCCCTGATCAGGCCGCGCGGCATGCGGCACCACACTCGATCCCGGAGGCCAGCAATCACATCAGCCTCCGCCAGACCGTGGCGACCTCGTTCACCATGGCCTACCGGGGCATCCTCAAGATCAAGCACAATCCCGAGCAACTGTTCGATGTGACGGTTCAGCCGATCCTGTTCACCGCGCTGTTCGCCTATATCTTCGGCGGAGCGATCGGCGGGAGTGTGTCGAACTATCTGCCGGTTCTGGTTCCCGGCATTCTGGTGCAGACCGTGATCCTGACCTCGGTCGTGACCGGTACCCAATTGCGCGAGGATATGGACAAGGGCGTCTTCGACCGGTTCAAGTCCCTGCCCATTGCCCGCATTTCGGCTCTCGCGGGCGCGTTGATCGCGGATATGGTGCGCTATGCGCTGGCCACCACCCTGACCATCCTGGTCGGCCTGGCCATCGGCTACCGGCCCGCGGGCGGATTCGCCGGTGTCGTGGTCGCCGGTCTGGTCATCGTGGTCTGCTCCTTCGCGGTGAGCTGGATCTGGGCGCTGGTCGGCGTCACCGGTAAGAGTGCCGCTGGCGTGCAGGGCATCTCGATGATGGTGATGTTCCCGCTGACCTTCATGTCCGGCGCCTTCGCTCAGGTGAGCACCATGCCGGGCTGGATGCAGGGGCTCAATCACGTGAATCCCGTGTACTACATGGTGAACACGGCCCGAGCGCTGATGAACGGCAATGTCTACGGCAGCGATCTGGCCTGGTCGCTGATCGGCTCGGTGGTCGTGATCGTGATCTTCGCACCGCTCGCGGTCCGGGCTTATATGCGCCGGGCGTGACCACTCAGTTCTGACCGCTAACCGAAAGTCGCGGTGGGAGACGACAAGTCACCCACCGCGATTTTCGTTGTCACGGGACAATTCCTGGAGCAGCTCGAGGACCCGGTCCGCCGCGGGCCGTCGACGCAGCCCCGCGGCCCGGTGCAGCGCCGCGTCCATGCGATCATGGCCCACCGTTGTTCGATGCAGCGCGACGTGACGCCGCAATTCGGCCGACGGATTGTGCTGTTGTGCCATCACCTTGCCGGCCAGCGACACCAACTCCAAGCCGAGCTCCGAATCGGAGCAGATCGCGAGATGAAAGGTTCCGACCGCATTGGCGACCGCACCGATCTGCGGCAGATCGTAGAACTGCCCGAGTCGGCCCGCCGCGAGGCGAACCAGATTGCGCACGATATCGTCCGCCTGCGCTGGCCGCCCGTGCAGCACATGCGCGTCCACCGCCCCGCTCGCGGTCATGAGGATGCCCGGACCCGGCATCGGCTCGTCATCGGGCCAGCCGTACAGGTCCAGCGCCCTGCGGTAATGGCGTAGGCCGGCATCGATATCGCCCTCGGCCAGTTCGAGTTCGGCCACCCCGATGACGACGGGGGCCAGCCGGTGGTTGCGCCGGATGTGCGGGTCATCGATCGAAGAACCATGTGCCGGATCACCATCCGGCGCGCCGAGTGCGAAACCCAACTCCCGCCGCGCCTCCGCGAGACGACCGGCGCCGACCAGCGATACCGCGAGATAGCTGCGCATCTCCACGGCTTCCTCGTGTGCGCGCAACTCCCGCAGCAGCTCCCCGGCCCTGCGGTAGTTCTCCACCGCGTCGGCGTAGTGCGCGGTCTGTCCGGCGAGCTGTCCGAGATGCTGGGTGACCATTGCCGTACCCCAGACATCGGTGCCTTCGACCAGCTGCAGGGCGGCCAGCGCGTCGCGGGTGGAGCCGTACACATGGCCGGTGTTCTCCAGGACATTCGCGCGCATGAATACCGCCGCCCCACGCACCGCCGGATCCGGCGATCGGGCGCCGTCGGCGAACAGTCTGGCCGCGCCCGAACCGGAGGTATTCCCGCAGGCCATGATGCCGAGAAAGCGCGCCGCACCATTGAGATCGATTGCGGTGCCCAACAATCGGCGGATCCGCGCTCGGCTGGTCCCCACCGCACGTAGGTCACCGGTCAGGTACACCATGTGCAGACCGATCTGCAGATGCGCGACCATCTGCAGATCGGCGACCGTACCGCGTACCGGACCGGGTTCCGGTGCCAGATCGAGAATCCGGCGCGCCCAACTGCTCGCCTCCATATGCGCGCCACGCATTACCCACAGCGTGCCCAGCACCGGGAAGACCCGGTACACCGTGCGGGCGTCCCTGCGTTCCAGCGCATATCGCAGCACCGTGACCAGATTGTCGAGCTCAGCACCCACCGAGAGCACGGTGGCCACCTGCGCGTCCGAGAGATAGCGGCGCACGGCCGAGATCGAATAATCACGGGCCCAGCGCGACATTCGATCCATGACCAGGGAACGCTCATCGACCGCACCCGGAATACCTGCCGCCGCATCGGATCCGGTGTGCGCGAGTTGTTCCTCGCCGAATTCGCGGACCGTTTCCAGCATGCGGTAGCGGGTTCCGATGAGACTTTCGTCATCGTCGAGGACGGTGAGCAGTGATTGGCTCACCAAACCGTCCACGGCCGTGGCTACGTCGTCGACATCCGGCCCACCGGCCACCATTTCGGCGGCATCGAGGGTGAATCCGGCCGGAAAGCGGCACAGTCTGCGCAGGGCGATCTGCTGCGACTCTTCGAGCAGATTCCAACTCCACGCGATCACCGCGTACAAGGTGCGATGCCGTTCCGGCGAGGAGCGATCTCCGCTGCGCAGCAGGGCGAAGCGGTGTTCGAGCCGGGTTTCGATCTCCTCGACGCTCATGGTCCGCACCCGCGCGGCCGCGAGTTCGATGGCCAGCGGCAGGCCGTCGAGCGTACGGCACAATCGGGCAACGACTTCGGGATCCAGCCGCACCGTCGGCCGCACGGCACGCGCCCTGGCCATGAACAGCTCGGTGGCGGGCGATCCGGCCGCGTCGATCGCCAAGGGCGCCAGCGGATACACCGTTTCCGCGGTAATCGCCAGCGGTGCCCGGCTGGTGGTGAGCACGCTGAGCTGGTCACAGCTGCCGATCAGATCGGCGACCACCTCGGCCACCGCATCGATCAAATGCTCACAGTTGTCCAGTATCAGTAGCATCGGGCGGGCGGCGAGCGCGTCGCGCAGGCGGCGACCGGCATCGCTGTAGCCGGTGGTGCGCCGCCACGCCGTCTCCCGGACGACCTCGCCCAGGCCCAGCATCGTGCTGATCGCGGCCTCGATATCGGCGCGCGAATCGGCGTCGGCGGCCGGATCGGCGCGCACCGAGGCCAGCTCCACCAGCACCACGGACTCCCGGCGCGCCACTCGAGCGCCCAATTCGTTGGCCACCCTGGTCTTTCCGGTGCCGCCGGGGCCGAGCACCGTGGTCACCCGGGACCGGGACAGCAGATCCTCGAGCGCGTCCAGATCGGCGGCACGTCCGAGCAAGGCATTGGGGGCCGCGCGCAAGCCGATCGCCGACAGCACACTCGGCGGTGCGGCAGCGGTCGAATCCGGGACGCGTCCGATCGAATCCCGCTCGACCGAATCCCGCACCGCCGGCAGATCGCCTGGTGTGGCCGAATTCACAACGGACGACGTATTCGACGCCGGCCCACGATCGGTCCGCGCTGCGAATCCCGGCACCGGATCACCGCGCAGGATGGCGGTATTCAGCTCGACCAGCGCCGGACCGGGGTCGGCGCCGAGTTCCTCGATCAGTCGCCCGCGAATCGATGCGAAAACATCCAAGGCCTCGTTCGGCCGCCCGGCCGCGGCCAGCAACCGCATCAAGGTGGCATGCGCTGCCTCGTCGAGCGGCTTCGCAGCCACAGTTCGGCAAGTGATCGCGACCGCGCCGTCGAGATCGCCGCTCGCGACCCGGGCCGCGACCTCGATCGCCGCCAATTCGGACAACCGGTGCGCCGCCGCGGCGCGTAGTTCATCGGCGAGTTCGCCCGCGGGGAGGTCCGCCCCCGGCTCACCGCGCCAGAGCGCTCTGGCCTGTGCGACCAGGGTCAGACAAGTGGCGTGGTCGCCATCGGCCTGTCTGGCGCGGGCCACGCGCAGCAGTTCGTCGGCCAGGGTCAAATCGACCTGATCCGCGGTCAAGGTGAGGCGATACCCGGCCGGGCCGATCTCCAGCGCCGCGTCCGGCAGCGCGGACCGCAGCCGCGACACCTGGGTGTGCAGCGCATTCATCGGCGCGCGCGGCGGCTGCTCACCCCAGACCTCATCGATCAGGGCCTGGGCGCTGCGGCTGCGACCGGGGCGCAGAGCCAGTGCCGCGAGCAGCAGCCGCGATCGCGCCCCGGGTAACGCCGTGAGCGCACCGTCTCTGCGTAGCGCAATTTCGCCCAGCAGGGCCACTAAGACCGATTCGCCTGCGGGCGTCGTCAAGGTTCGACTCCGGCCGATCGGGCCGCTCTGGTCAGGAAACATTCCGTCGCTATCGTATGCGAGCAATGCCTGCGGGGCTGGCATGGTTATCCCCTGTTCTGCGCGGATGCGTCGCTTGGGCTGGGTGAGTTCGAAATCGTTCGACAGGCTGTGATCACGGCCGACCCCGCGCGCATTCATTGAAGGCGGCCGCCGAGTTCAACTGAACCGGGCCAGCCAACCGAACCGCCCGAGCAGACTGCACCGGCGCCGCGCACTAGGCTGCGAATATGGCTACTGCAGCGCAATGGATCGAGGGCGCACGGCCCCGCACCCTGCCGAACGCGATCGCCCCTGTCCTGGCCGGAACCGGCGCCGCCGCTTCCATCGATAGTGCGGTGTGGTGGAAAGCCGTTCTGGCGCTGCTGGTTTCGCTGGCCCTGATCATCGGGGTGAATTACGCCAACGACTACTCCGACGGCATCCGCGGCACCGATGACGTGCGCGTCGGGCCGCTGCGGCTGGTCGGGCAGAAGCTCGCCTCCCCCGCCGCGGTCAAGAATGCCGCGATCATCAGCCTGGCCATCGGCGCGGTCTTCGGACTGGTGCTCGTCATCGCGACGGCGTGGTGGTTGCTGCTGGTCGGCGCGGCCTGCCTGGCCGGGGCCTGGTATTACACCGGTGGCAGCAAGCCGTACGGCTATAGCGGTTTCGGCGAGTTGGCGGTATTCGTATTCTTCGGTCTGATCGGCGTGCTCGGCACCGAATTCGTGCAGGCCGAGCGGATCGAATGGGCGGGACTGGTACTCGCGGTCGGGGTCGGGGCATTCTCCAGTGCGGTGCTGGTCGCCAATAACCTGCGCGATATCCCGACCGATACCGAATCCGGGAAGGTAACCCTCGCGGTCAAACTCGGCGATCCGCGCACCCGCACGCTGCACTTGGCGCTGCTCGCGGTGCCGTTCATCGCCACGCTGCTGCTGGTCGTGCGCACGCCGTGGGCGTTGGTCGGGCTGGTTGCGGTGCCGCTGGCGGTGCGCGCCAACGCACCGGTGCGCTCCGGTAAGGGTGGGTTGGAATTGATTCCGGCCCTGCGCGATTCGGGGCTGGCGCTGCTGGTGTGGTCGGCGGTTACCGCGCTGGCGCTCGGTATCGCCGGTTAGGAACTTGGACGCGCCGCACCGGGTTGTCGCGGGCGGGTCCGAGCGCGCACCTTCCGGCCGAATCCGGCAATTTCCGCCTCGTTCGCTCGAAGAACGCACGCTCGGCCCCACTCCGCCATCGAACGAGCGGTTGGCGCGGCGCGCAGCTGCTAGTCGCCGTCCGGTACCAGGACGCCGAGGATCCAGTTGACCAGGGCGACGATGATGCCGCCCCAGAGCGCGGCCCAGAAGCCGTCGACGCGCAGGCCATAGTCGGTGGTCTCGCTGATCTTCGCGGTGAGCCACAGCATCAGCGCGTTGATCACCAGCAGGAACAGACCGAGGGTCAGGATGACCAGCGGCAGCGATAGAAGTTTCACTATCGGCTTGACCAGGGCATTCACCACGGTGAAGACCACGGCGACGGCCAGGATGACAATGACTTTCCCGCCATTGCCCTTGTCGGCTGGGCTGAGGATTTCGATCTTGTCGACCCAGGCGGCGGCCAGCCAGATGGCCACCGCGTTGATGATCAACCGAATCAGAAGCTGCATGCCACGATGCTAGGCCCGAAGGGCGGGCCTGTGCTGCCACAAAACACGAATCCGGTGGCATCACATACCCGCCCACTCACGCGGCACGATCGAGCAGCGCGTGCACCTTCGGCCGGAGATCGTCGATCGCCTTCGCACCGCCGAGGATGCGGGTGGTGTTCACATTGGGCGCGCGCAGAATGCCGAGCAGCAGATGCCCGGATTCGATGGTCTTCTCCTTGCGGGCCAGCGCTTCTCGCAGTCCCAGTTCCATGACCTTCTTCGCATCCCGGGTAAATGGGATGTGACCCCAATTCCGGTCGCGACCGAAGCCGAATCTGGATCGCTCCTCGGGGGCCGCCCGCTCCAGCGCATCCGCACCGAAGGTCGCCTCCAGACTCTCCCGCACCGCGTCCAGGTCGATGCCGATCGAGCGCAGCGCCTCGGCATCCTCTTCCCCCAGCGGCTGACCTTTGCTTTGTCGGCCAAGGGTTTTCAGCGCGTCCCGATGCGTGACGCCCATCTCTTCGAGCAGCGTCTTCAACTCCGGTTCGCCCTGCGACAACACGCCGAGCAGCACATGCTCCACCTCGATCCTGGGTGAGCGCAGCTCGCGCGCGTCTTCCTGGGCGCTGACGATCGCGATCCTCGCTGCCCTGCTGAACCGTTCGAACATCAGCGGTTCCCGCCTCTCCGGTTGTATTTCTGGTGGACCGCCTGCTTGCTGACCTCGAGCGCCTCCGCGATCGCCTGCCATGACCACCCCTGTTCGCGGGCATTGGTCACCTGGATCGCCTCCAGCCGTTCGAGCAGCCGACGCAGTGCGAGCACCGCGCGCAGCCCGACCCTGGGGTCGGGACTGCCCGCGGCGGCCGCCAGTGTGGTTGCTTCAGTCATGACGTCAATTTTGGTTGACGCCATCGTGAGTTGTCAACAAAAATTGACGCCGTCGGAGTTCGCTACCGAGGAAAGCAAAACCCCGCCGCCCCGGCGCTACGGCCGGGATGACGGGGTCAGGGATATGCGTGCGGCGACTAGCCCGACCAGATCCCGGTCGCGGTGAACTTGTCCAGAACCGCCGCGGGTTCGGCGAGGCTCAGGCCCTGCGCCTCGACCCACGCATCGTCGAAATACGTTCCGGCATAGCGATCCCCGCCGTCGCACAGCAGAGTCACCACACTCCCGGAACGACCGGCGCCGATCATTTCGGCGATGAGCGCGAAGGCGCCCCACAGATTGGTGCCGGTGGAACCGCCTACGCGGCGGCCGATTACCCGACTCGCGTGCCGCGCGGCCGCGATCGATGCGGCATCGGGGACCTCGATCATCCGGTCCACCACCTGGCCGATAAAGGACGGCTCCACCCGGGGGCGGCCGATTCCCTCTATACGCGAAGGCATTCCGGTCTGATATCCGGCGTCGGCGGTCTCGTAGCCGCCGAAGAACGCGGAGTTCTCCGGATCGACGACGGCCAGCTTCGACGGGTAGCGGTGGTAGCGGATGTAGCGGCCGATGGTGGCGCTGGTACCGCCGGTGCCCGCGCCGACCACGATCCAGTCCGGCACTGGATGGGTTTCCAATTCCATTTGCTCGAAGATGGATTCGGCGATGTTGTTATTGCCGCGCCAGTCGGTGGCGCGCTCGGCGTGGGTGAACTGGTCCATGAAGTGACCACCGCATTCGGCGGCCAGCCGGGCCGCCTCGGTGTACATCTCCGGTGGGCGCTGCACGAAATGACAACGACCGCCTTGGGCCTCGATCAACTCGATCTTCTGCGGCGAGGTGCTCGCTGGCATTACCGCCACGAAATCGAGGCCGAGCAGTTTGGCGAAATACGCCTCGCTGACCGCCGTCGACCCCGAGGAAGCTTCCACCACCGTAGTGCCCTCGGTGATCCAGCCGTTGCAGATCGCGTACAGGAACAGCGACCGCGCCAGCCGGTGCTTGAGACTGCCGGTGATGTGCGTCGACTCATCCTTCAGGTACAGCTGGACGCTCCACGCCGCGGGCAACGGGTACCGGAGCAGGTGGGTGTCGGCGCTGCGCTGGGTATCGGCCTCGATGAGACGCACGGCATTGTCGACCCAGCCGCGCGGGGCACTGCGGTCGCAGTACTTCACGAAGCCGCCCCGGTCGAGTCGTCATCACCGCGCAGTCGGGCACGCAGTTGCGCCTTGTCCTGACGGCGCTTGGCATCGACGATCGCGATGTCCTCGTTGACCCGCGCCCGCAACCTCTTGAACACCGTCAGCGACAGCGGCATGGCGATGATCAAGGCGAACAGGGCGGCGACCACCATCGGGATCTCCACCGAGACCAGCCGGGCGATGCCAATGATCACGGCCGTGATGACGACGACCAACCCCAGCCTGGCGAGCGTGTAGAGCACCAGATTGCGGGCCAGCCGCGCGCCGGTGCCAGCCGTTTGCTGTCCTGGGTCACCTTTGGGTGGAGTTGCGTCACTCACGTCGTCCAGCCTATGCGAAGCTATCGCCCACACCTCCTGCCGAGGTAGGGCCTCTATCCCATTTGTCTATTACTTCCCCTTTACCAACTGTAGGTGGTTCGAGTACCTAGGGGTGGCAGTGCAACGATGGCGCCATCTGATGAGGGAACTGTCGAGAACGGAGAGGTTTGCTATGACTGCGATCACCGTCGGCGGCCAGGACACCCTGCTGACACCGGGCCAAGTGGCCGCCATGTTCCACGTCGATCCGAAGACCGTCACCCGCTGGGCCCACGCCGGGCGCCTCGGGTCGCTGCGCACACCGGGTGGACACCGCCGGTTCCGCGAGTCCGAAGTACTCCAACTGCTCAGGTCGCTGACCACCGAGGCCACCGCACGCTGATCGTGGCCGATGCGGGCCCGTAGCGATCCGCTCCTGTCTAGGGGCCCGCACCCACCCTGCAGAGTGAATTTTGCGTCAGCAGTGTTCGAAGGCTACACACGCGACTACCCTCGTTAGCAGGAGGTGAGCGACGTGACGTACCTGTTGGCACTCATCGCAGTTGTGGCAGTCGCGGTGTTGTGCTGGAAGGCGTTCGGCCCCGAGAAGTCCGGACCAAGCGCTCCATCCACGCGGTCACCACAACGCAAGCGCATCAAGGGGCCCGATGACGACCCCGAATTTCTCTGGCGCATCTCGCGCCAGCATCGTGACGGCGACGGGCCGACCGAGCGCTGAGCGTTCGGCCCCACACCCCGATCTACTGAGCGTCTCACAGGAGTGGCTACCTCGCACAACGTAGAGCCTGTGCGAGGTAGCCACTGGGGTGCGCTAGCTCAAACGATCACTGCTCGCCGTTGACGACCGCCATCATAGCGTCCATGAAGGATTGGCCGCCCATGATGTAGCCGCCGGCGATGGCGCCTATGACGGCGCCGATGGGGCCGGTGATGATGCTGAAGAAGAAGACGCCGACGATGGCGCCGATGACGAGGCCGAGTGCGCCGCCGAGGATCACGCCGACGATGTTCTTGTTGATTTCGTCGGTCAGGCGGGCCATGGAGTTGACCGGCTGCATTTCGCCGATGTTCTTGGCGGTCAGTTTCGGTGTGAGAGCGAGGGTCCGGCCGTTATCGGTGATGGCCTGGTCGACCGCGACATTCGTGCCGGAGAGCTGGTAAGTCAGCGGAACTTCGGCGACCACGGCACCGGTATCGGACTTCAGCAGGACCTTGGTCCCGTTATCGGTGAGTTCGAACGTGCCACTGTCGACGGCGGTGGTCACCACCCGGTGTGTTTCCTTGCGTTCGTCCTTGGTGTCGGAAAGCACAGTGTGGTAACCGATTCCCTGCTCGACGCCGGAGGCCGACACGTCTTTGGCGACTTCCGCGGGGTTGGCGTGCGCGGTTCCCGCGGCGACTCCAACGGCGGCGAGGGACAAGAAAGTGACGGCCAGCATGCCGAACTTCATCAAGGTTTCCTTCTGACAAGCACCGGCCTCGGTAGCCGGTTGACGCGTCTAGCGCCACGTAGCTTGTTGCCCCGCACGGCATTTGGGAAACCCCTGACAGCCATCGTTATTCGATTGTTACTCAAATATTGACCCGCGATCATTTCACACAGGTATCCTTTTTATCCTCAAAAATGGATGACTCGACGCCGCACGCCAGATGGTGTAGGCATAACGTGCTCAATCAAAATGCAACATTCAACTTCGGATCTCCGCGCGCGAGTTCGAACACCCCTGGAGGACGTCCAGTGTCGCGTCAACGTGTCCGTGCCGGTGTGACCTTGACGGTCTTCATCGGGGTGACTGCGCTGGCGGCGGCCGTCGTCGCCGTGGCCGCGATGTCGCTCAGCAACGACAAGTCCACCGGCGGCGGCCCCTCGCCCGCGGCCCAGAACGACACCGCGCCAACCACATCGGCACTGCCGACGACCTCCGACATGCCACTGGCCACCACCGAGGCACCGCCGACGACCTCCGCCATCCGCAGCACCTTCGACAAGATCGCCGGTGGCCTGAAGGTGGAGGCCGGTGACTGCGTCGAGATCGGCCACAACGGCGACACCGCCACCCTCGGCAAAGCCGCCTGTGGCAGTGCGACTTCCAACTACAAGGTCATCGACAAGGCGTCCGAGAACGCCGTCTGCCCCAGCGATGCCGACCGCACGCTCAACGACACGCTGAGCGGCATCAACCGCGCTGCCCTTTGCCTGGACATCGACTGGGTAGTCGGCGGCTGCATGGAGCCGAACAAGGACAATCCCAAGCGCATCGACTGCGCCGCCAAGGGCACCAACGGCGTCCGCGTAGTCGATGTCAAGCAAAACACCACAAACGTCAACGTCTGCTCCGCCAGCGACCGCGGAATCGTCTACCAACAACGCCAATTCGTGGTCTGCGTCCACCGGCTGTAACCAGCACGCCCGCTTCCCCCTGTCTCCGAACGTTATTCGCCGACTGCCAGCCGAGGGTGATCGAGCAGCGCTCCCCATGCCGCGGCCCACGGGAAGCGCTCAACCAAGTCGCCGTCCGCGTTCGGCTCATGATCTTCGATCAGCATGGTCACGCCCCACTCCGAAAGCTTGCGCACCGCCTCCCGCACGGCGGGAAAGTTGATCAGCGCTCGATTGGTGAACGGCACTGCCACCACAGGTATTTCCAAACCGACGGCCTCCACCAACAGCCCCAGCGGCAAAGTATCGGAGATACCGGCCGCCCATTTCGCAAGTGAGTTGGACGTAACCGGCGCGACGATCATCCCGTCCGCCGGCGGTAGCTCGTCCGGAGCATCCGGCTCCTTGTACTCACTGCGCACCGGATGTCCCGTGCGCGCCACAAGGTCATCGACGTCGATGAACCGACGGCCGTTCGGCGACGCGATCACACACACATCCCAACCGTCCCGCTGGGCCAGGTCGACCAGCTTGCCGACATCCCGCGCCGCCCGTGCCCCGGTCACAATCGCGTACACAACGGGCGCTCCGTCCTTGTTCACGACTTCATAGTCCCGGTTTGCCTCCCCGGCCGCTCAATACTCCCGCGATGTGTCCGGTTTCATGCGTCCCGCGGCAATCAGCGCCTGCCGTGCCGACGCCTTGCGCGGACAGTCCTGCACCCCGGCACTCGAGGTGTCGCTGCATGGTCCAGTGAGCTTCGGACGCGCGCACAGGGCGATCCGCACTTCGGATAGCCAACGAACAACTGACCGGCGCGCCTTTCGATGACCGGTCGGTCCTGCTGACCGAGGGCCGCGCCACCCGTGCCGGCGAACCGGGACCACTCGAGACTTCGACTGCGGACCTCGCTGCGGCACAGCAGCTTTACCGCGGCAACTGCACTCGCCAAACCGGCACCGGTTCGCCGAATACTTGGCGCTGTCCGGAAACCCTCTGACCGGGCCTCAGCCCGATACCCGGAGCAGTCGCATTGCAGACGCCGATTCCGCTCCGGTACAGCAACGCCCAAATAGGTGAATGTTCTCTGCCGCAAACGAACTACATAGACGTAATGCGCGGTACATGCCGGGCCATTGGCGTGAAATGTTGGCAAGCTCACCCGTTAGAGCGTGTGCGGCAGTATTCGATACTGCCGCACACGACTTATCGACGCGGGTGGGCCGGGCCACTACGTGGTAGTCACCACGGCATCCCGTTGCATCCCACAAAGTTGGCGGACAAGGTGCACATCGAGGTGATTCCCAGCAGTTTGAGGACCTTCACCGGGGCATCGGCGGATCCGGTACCACCGGCCGCGGCCTCCGCCGTCTGTGCGGTGTTGGCCGGGGCCGGATCCAGTGCGATACCGGGCGACGCCGCGGCGGAACCCATTGCCGCACCGCCCCCGAGGGCGAATGCCACCACGGCCACACAACCGACAACTGTCCTCTTCATTGACTTTCCTATTATCGAATTCGCTTGTCGCGTAGCACGTTAGCCCGGCTTGAAACCGGCCAAAAGCCAGGTTTACGGGTGCCATTACTTCTGGGGTCCGCGCAGTTGTACCGGGATCCAGGACTGTTGAAGTCCGGCCTCCTGGATTTCACACACCGCGGCAGTAGGCCCGGATTCGCGCGCCCGGCTGCTTCGAGGGTCGCGCGTGGCGGCCGGGCAAAAGAGGAAAGGTTGTGCGCGACACCGGAATAACACGGTGCCGCTCGCGAAGTGGCGTATCAAGAAAATCGTCGCCGAATTCGCTCACGGCCTCGGGTGAGGAATACGCCCGGCCATCACGGTAAGTCCTCCGGACCTCCCGCCCCAGCTGGATCTGGGCGATAACCCCGCCGTACCCGACACGGTTCTCAGACGCCCACTTAAACAGGAACGTTATCTTCTAAATGTTCTCGTTCCGGCGGAATCTTCTGGTAGCCAGCGGTAAGCTGTTGGTGACGCCTTCCGCGGTACCAAATGACGTCTTGTTCGGTCCGGTCGAAGCTGCAGCTGTCGGCCAGCGTGAATGCGCGTTCCTATCGGGACGCATCATGTACTTCAACAAGTAGCGAATCGTGTGCCACAGAGTCGATTCGGCACGTAACGCACTCGCAGCCCCAGTCCGGTAGCTCGGCAACGCGCCCTACTACGCGGACGTCATAACGCTCGTTGTAAGGAAGCAACATGTCCAGCAAGATCGTCAAAACCCTAGCCGCGACTGTTATTGCCGCGCCCCTGCTCGTCCTCGCAGCGCCCGCAGCCACTGCCGATTCGACTGCCGCGGCGCCTCCGTCGCCTTCCGCCACTCCGGTCCAGGGCGGGGGATCATTCGGATCAGCTACGTGGTGCATCCCCCTCGGTAGTGCCGTCTGGTGCTTCTGAGTGAGCGTCTGAGAACTACGGTGTTGGGTCTGTGACGCTCGAGATTTGAGTGAACTCCTGGTAGAGCAGTGATTGCTGAGATCAATTGCGTTACCAGGAGTTCATTTGTCATCATCGCGTATCGGCGTGTGTCCGTCGTAAGGCTACTGCGTACTCACTGCGGGCCCCGAGCCCGAAACATATCGCTACGGCAGTACCGGAGTGATAGGCATTTCTGCTGGTGAAACCAGTTAGTTCAACCCAGCGTACGAGTGCAACCCACTGATCACGATATTGATGATGAACAGGTTGAAGAGCATCGCGACAAAGGCTGCGACGTTGATATACGCGGCCTTGGTGTCGCGCCAGCCCGAGGTAGCGCGGGCGTGCAAGTACGCGGCATAGAGGACCCAGGCGATGAAGGAGCAGGTCTCCTTCGGATCCCAGCCCCAGAAGCGGCCCCAGGCGGCTTCGGCCCAGATGGCGCCGAGGATTACGCCTGCGCCGAAGAGGGGAAAGCCGATGATGGTGGTTTTGTAGGCGAGACGGTCCAGGGTGCGGGCGTCGGGGAGGCGACGGGCGATGGTGCCGAGGATATTGGCGGATTCGGCGCCTTCGGGCTGACGCAGGCGGTAGAGGAAGAGCAGGCTGGCGATGCCGGAGACCATGAAGACACCGCTGCCGATGCTGACGATGGTGACGTGGAAGGGCAGCCAGAACGACCTCAGCGCTGGGACAACGGGTGCCGCGTCGGCGTAGAGCGCCGTACCCGCCAGGAACAGCAGGATCAGGATCGGGACGAGCAGGAATGCCCACATCGACCGGTAGCGCTGTTCGCGCAGGAACACCATGCCGACGACGGCGGCCGCGGCGGTCGCCATGGTGACGAACTCGTACATATTGCCGAGCGGAAAGCGGTGGGTCGCGAAGCCGCGCAAGACGATCGAGGTCACGTGCAGGGCGATGGCGACGAACAGCACCGAGAACGCCATATTGCCAGCGCGCTCCACGAACGGCTTGGCCTGCGGCGTCTCGACCCGCCCCGGCGCCGCGGGACGTTCAGCGCCGCCACCAGCGGTCACCAGTTCGCGCGCGACGACCTTTTGTGTCCGCGCTGCCGCGTACTGCATGATCAGCAGCACCAGCACCAGCGCGTACACGACGATCGCCGATTTGAAGGCGAGGTCGCTGTACTGGGCGATGGTCTCGTCGATCGGCATGGTCACTCTCCCGGTCGGTCCGTGGACGCGGCGGATTGGTCATCGAGCAGGCGCTTGCGCAGGCGATCGAACTCGCCGCCCCAGCCCGCCTGATCGGTTCTGGCGAGCCCGCCCATCTCTACTACGGTGCGTCGTTTATCAACGGTACCGGCTTCATCGTCGGCCGGGTAGCAGCGGATCCAGATGCGCCGCCGCTTCACCAGCAGCGACACCAGCAGCCCGGCCATCATGGCCAGCGCACTCACCAGCACCCACTGCTGCGCCGGATCATGCGATACCTGCAGGTTCACGAATTCCTGCGCGCCGTCGAAGGTGACCTTGGTGCCATTGGGCAGGGTGGTCGACTCGCCGGGCCGCAGGTTGACCCTGGCCTCCTTGGTCAGTCGCCCCTGCTTGATCTGCTCGGGATCCAGCGCGAACAGCGACTGCGGCTTACCGGTGTCCAGACCGGTGTCGCCGCGGTAGACGTCCACCGCGACCGCCGGATCGTTCATGGTCGGGAACGACGAGGTCAGCAGGCTGCCGTGGAGCAGGGCGGTCGGCGCGAACAGCCCCTCGATGGCGATCTGGTTCTTGCGGCGTTCTTCGTCGGTCGCGTACATGCCGCCGGGCGGATCGATCCGCAGCACACCGCTGGACAGGAAGGTCTGGGCGTTATCGGGCCGCCACTGGACGGTCTCGGTTCGGGTCTGCCCGTTCGGGAAGGTCACCGTGAATGTCGGCGCGAATCCGTGCCCCTGCAGGTACAGCCGGTCCCCCGCGACGCGCAGCGGATGGTTCACCTGGATCTGCGCATCGCGCCAGGTATTGCTCTGCAGATCGGCCCCGGCCTGGTATTCGATACTCGAGGTGAACATCTCGGCCTGGCCGTTCGTCAGATAGTCGGCCTTGAAGTCCTTGACCCGCACACATAATGGCGCCATACCGGTGCCGTCGTTGATATTGCCCGCCTTGAACGAGTCGAAGACCGCGGGCGAGGTGGTGCAGAAGCCGGGACCGTTGTTCGCGATGACGATCACACTGCCCTCGTACCCGAAAAGCTTGCCGACCGCGATGGCGACGAGCAGTCCGACCAGGGCCAGGTGGAAGACGAGGTTGCCGAGTTCGCGGGTATAGCCCTTTTCCGCAGACAGGGTGGTCTCACCGTCACGGGTGCCCGCGCGCACCTCGGTTCGCCAGCCGCGCAGCTCCTTTCGCGCGTGTTCGAGCACCGCGTCCGGGGCGCCGTCGACCGTCTCGGAGTAATGGTGCGGCAGCCGCGACAGGTTGCGCGGCACCCGAACCGGCGGTGTGCGCAGTGCGCGGTAGTGGTCCAGGCAGCGTGGCAGAATGCAGCCGACCAGCGAGATGAACAGCAGCGCATAGATCGCCGTGAACCAGAAACTGGAGAACACGTCGAACAGCTGGAACCGGTCCATCCACGGACCGAGCGTCGGGCGGTCGGCGATGTACTGGGCGACCTTGCCCTCATTGAGATTCCGCTGCGGCAGTAGCGCCCCCGGAATAGCGGCCAAGGCCAGCAGGAACAGCAGCACCAGCGCGGTGCGCATACTGGTGAGCCCGCGCCAGGCATTGCGCACGAGCGCCCACGCGCGACCCGGTAGCGATTGGCGCGGCGGTGCCATCGGCGCCTCGGGTCTGTCGATCACGGTCATATCGGCAAGGTCACCTCGGAAACGAATGCATCGCGCACCCAGGCGACGAACTGGTCCCATGCCCCGGTGACCAGCGCGATGCCGACCGCGACCAGCAGCATGCCGCCGATGAGCTGAATAGTGCGGGAATTGCGCCGCAGCCAGCCGACACCGCGCAGCGCACTCGCCGAACCGAAGGCCAGGATCACGAACGGCAGTCCGAGACCGAGGCAGTAGGCGACGATCAGCGCGACGCCGCGCACCGCCGTCGTGCCCTCGGTCCCGGCCGAGACCGCCATCACCCCGGACAGCGTCGGCCCGAGACACGGCGTCCAACCGAGCGCGAAGACCGCGCCGAGCAGCGGAGCGCCCGCGATGCTGGTGAGCCTGCGCGGCTCCATCCGGGTATCGCGCTGCAATGCAGGGACCAGACCGATGAACACCAGACCCATCAGGATGGTGACCACGCCGCCAACCCGTTGCAGCAGTTCACGATTCACATTCAGGGTCTGGATGACACCGAAAACCGTCGCGGTGGCGAGCACGAACACGACGGTGAATCCGGCGACGAACAGGCCGGCCGCGCCGGCCACCCGCAGCCGACCCGTGCGTGCCGCAGCCCGCTCCGAAACCGCCGTACCGCCAAGGCTTTTGGCTTGTGCGGCGGTGGCGGGCGGCGCCTCGGCACCGACCAGCCCGGCGAGGTAGGACAGGTAACCCGGAACCAGCGGCACTACACACGGCGAGGCAAACGAGACCAGCCCGGCCAGTAGGCAGGCGCCGAGTGCCAACAACAGCGGCCCGGTCGCCGCCGTCTGCTGGAACGAATCACCAACTGCGGCGAGCACCATCAGTCGGTCTCCACCGGGGGTCGATCGTCGCGCTCGGGCACCGGCGCCGCAGAAGTATTTGTTGCGGGGGGAACAAAGTCCATCATGGAATCGGCCGCGGCGCTGCGCGGTACGGCGGCCACGCCGACCCACCGGTCATCGACGGTCCAGACACCGCGAACGAGTCGAGCGGCCTGCCGCGGGCGACACGCGCGCGGGCTACGAGTACGGCGATCGCGATTCACGATTGCACCTTCCTACCGCTCGATATCGAGCGGGACGTAATTACGGCATGGGGCGAACGGCAGCACGGGGTCACTCGGAACCTTCCGCGGCAATGCGTTCGACGACTGGTTGGAGGTCTTCCGCCAAGAGCGACCGGAGGAAGACAGCGGCCACCCGATGTTGCCGATCCAGCACCAGCGTGGTGGGAATGACACTGGTCGGGAAGTTGCCGCCGAGCGCGAGCAGGGTGCGCATGGACGGGTCGTAGACGGACGGATAACCGACCTTGTTGTCGACGACGAAGTCCTGCGCCTTGTCCTGCTGGAAATCACGGACATTGATGCCGAGAAAGACGACGCCCCTGTCCTTTGTTGCCTCGTAGACCTTTTCGAGCGCGGGCGCCTCGGCGCGGCACGGCCCGCACCACTGCCCCCACAGATTCAGGACGACCACCTTGTTCGGGAAGTCGGCGACCGAGGTGGTCTTGCCCGAGGTCATCAGATCCGGCCCGGCGAGCTTGCCGATGGTGCCACGCGCGGCGGGCGGGTCATAGTAGATATCGGTTTTGCCACCGGGCGAGACGAATTCGAACGTACCGCCGGAGGCCACCGCATCCTTCCCGGTCGAACAACCCGCGAGCACGGCGACCAGGGCCATGCACGCGAGCAGGACCGGCGCACAGCGCCGGGCCAACGGCCGGGAGGAAGTTCTCATGCGCCGTGCACCGTGGGATCCGAACCGCCAGCGGGTTCGGAGTAGACGATGTCGACGAGGGTGTCGCCCTGGTAGACCAGCGAGGTCAGCGAGGCGAGCGAGCACTGCCGGTGCCGCGGATCGTGCCAGAGCCGCTGGCCCTGCAGGAACCGCCGCAGCGTCCAGACCGGCAGCTGGTGTGAGACCAGCACCGCCTCATGTCCGGCCGCCTCGACCCGGGCCTTGTTCACCGCGGCCAGCATGCGGTGCGCGATCTGCAGATACGGCTCGCCCCAGGACGGGGTGAACGGATCGCGCAGCTTCCACCAGTGCCTCGGCTTGCGCAGCGCGCCGTCACCGACCGAAACCCGCAGGCCCTCGAAGGTATTACCGGCCTCGATCAGGTTCTCGTCGGTGCGCACGATCAGCCCGTGCTGCCTGGCGATCGGCTCGGCGGTCTCCTGCGCGCGCTGTAGCGGCGAGGCGATGACCAGCGCGATGTCATGATCGGCGAGCGAACGCGCCACCGCACCGGCCTGCGCGCGTCCGGTGACCGAGAGGCTGAACCCGGGCAGGCGACCGTAGAGAATGCCCTTCGGGTTGTGCACCTCGCCGTGTCGCAAGACGTGCACGATGGTTTCGATGGCGTCGTCATCGGGCGTCTCGACGCCGGGCCCGGCGGCCTCGGCGCTCGCGACCGGAGTCGGTGGTAGTTCGCGCTCTTCGGAATCTGGCTGGTCGGAACTCACGCGCTGGATCCTTCGGGGGTGGCGGCCGCGGCCGCGTGTGCGGCGGCGGGCAGGGCTGCGGCGATACGGTCGAACGCGTCCTCGTCGAGCGCCGCGGAGACGAACCAAGCCTCGAACGCGCTCGGCGGCGCGTACACGCCGCCATCTAGCAATGCATGGAAGAAAGCGGGAAAACGCCAGGTCTGACTGGCTTTGGCGGCAGCGTAGTCGGTGACCGGACGGTCGGCGAAGAACACGCTCACCATATTGCCCGCGAACTGAACCCGATGCTCGACCCCGGCCGCGGTCAGCGCCTCGGTGAACAGGCCGCCGAGTCGCTCGGCATTGCGATCGAGCGCGGCGTACACCGCGTCATCGGCCGCGCGCAACGAGGCGAGCCCCGCGGCGACCGCGACCGGATTACCGGAGAGGGTGCCCGCCTGATATACCGGGCCGAGCGGTGCAAGGTGATTCATGATCTCGGCGCGTCCGCCGAAGGCGGCGGCGGGCAGTCCACCACTCATCACCTTGCCGAAGGTGTAGAGGTCACCGGCGACGCCGTCGAGGCCGAACCAGCCGGACCGGCTGACCCGGAATCCGGTCATCACCTCATCCATGATCAGCAACGCGCCGTGCTCGGCGGTCAGCTTGCGCAGTCCTTCGTTGAAGCCGGGCAGCGGCGCGATCGCGCCCATATTGCCCGCGGCGGCCTCGGTGATCACACCCGCGATCTCACTCGAATGCGCGGCGAAGGCCGCGGCGACGGCGGCGATGTCGTTGTAGGGCAGCACGATGGTGTCGCCCGCCTGTGCGCCGGTGACACCGGGCGAGGTCGGCAGGCCGAGCGTGGCGACACCGGACCCGGCGTCGGCCAGCAGGGCGTCCACATGGCCGTGATAGCAACCGGCGAACTTGATGATCTTGGCGCGGCCGGTGTAACCGCGCGCCAGCCGGACCGCGCTCATGGTGGCCTCGGTGCCGGAGTTCACCAGGCGGACCCGGTCCACCGGCGCCACCCGCTCGGCGATCAGCTCGGCGAGTTCGATTTCCGCCTCGGTCGGCGCGCCGAAGGACAGTCCGCCAACGGCCGCGCGCTGCACCGCCTCGACCACCGCGGGGTGCGCGTGGCCGAGGATCATCGGACCCCAGGAACACACCAGGTCGACATATTCGTTGCCGTCGACATCGATGAGCGTGTAACCGTTGGCCGAGGCGATGAATCGCGGTGTGCCACCGACGGACTTGAATGCCCGCACCGGCGAGTTGACACCACCCGGAATCACCGAAGCAGCCCGGTCGAAGAGCTGAGCCGAGACCGGCACCGATGCCCTGGTCGCGCGCGGAGAAGAACTCACGACGTCCAGTGTCGCAGCCCGATCCGAAGGAGTCGACGACAGGGTGTAGTGGAGGTGATGCAGACCGCAGCCACGCCGGAGTCCGGCAGGCAACACGCCGATCACGGTTCGCGGCGATATCGGTCGCTGAATGATTGCTGGTGCGTAATCTCGGAGTGTCGTCGCACCATCTATCCCATCGGGAGAGCACCATGCGGTTTGCCGTCATCAGTGCCACGATCTGTGCCGCGGTCGCGGCCGCCGGGACCTTCGGCGCCGGGTCCGCCGCCGCCGCGGATCCGGTCGTGCAGCCCGACCGGGTCGGGCTGCACCTGAATCACGCGGAGACCGCGACACTCGGCGACGGACCGGTGCCCGCATTGATCACCATGGTGGTGCCGCTCAGCCGGATCGGGGCCGGGCTGAAACCCGACTCCGAGATCTACCACGACGAAAACGGCGGCGTGCACGCCTCATTGCGTCAGGTCATCACGGAGGCGGCCAGCCATCCGGACGGCACCGTCGTGCTGTACCTCAACGCGCCGGGCACCCACAGTGGCCGCCTGCTGGACATCTACCAGAACTGGAACTAGGTGTACATGCACGGCGCCGAGGCCGAGATGGTGTGCAGCTGGCACATGAAGTTGTTGTAGACACCCGCCGAACCCGAATCGGGCACGAAGATCGGGGCGGGCTGGGCCACCTCGGTCTCGGCGGGCGCCAGCGGCAGTCCCGGTGCAGCCCATGCGGGTGCCGCACCGATCGCGGCCGCCACGGCAACCGCCGCGCACACTTTCCCGGCAAAACGAATCACAAGCATTTCTCCCAGTCGACACGGTGCGGATAGACGGCCGAAAGCATAACGGCCACAACAGTATTCACCGAATGCCGACCGTTGCGACCGAGACACCTCGCGGCGCGGCACTTGCACGGTAACCGAGTCGCGGCACATCCGCCAGGCATCGCCGGGCGGTGACGCCCACGCAGAACAGCGCGAAACCCTCAGCGCGACCGCGCGGCCCGCACCGTCCGCGCGACGGCATCAATGGCGAGCGCGCCGCCGACAATGACCAGGAAAGTAGCCAGGACCAGCCGCGGGCCGCTATAGCGGGTGGCCTGGAAGCCGGGCACCTCGCCCGAGGGGGCGAAGGTGGTGGTGATCAACCCGCTGCGCCAGCTGACCACCGCGAAGACCGCGCAGGCCAGGGCGAGCGTCAGTTCGACCAACGCGGGCAGCATTCGGTCACCGAGCACAATCAATCGCTTCAACGATCCGCTCCGTTCTCGCTGTGTTCGGTTTCCTCGGTGCTCGGCGCGGCGCGGCCCGTATCCTCGGCCTTGTCCGGGTCGGCCCCGCCCAATGCCTCGGTGAGCGCGGCCCGCAGTCCGCGGTGATCCTTCGCCCACGCCTGGACCAGAGCACCGTCGACCAGTCGCAGCCCGATGCCCTTGCGCCGACGCGGCACCCCGCTCAACTCACCGAGCGAACGCGCCGATTCCCAATCCTCATCGTCCCAGGAATCCTCGTCCCGCTCGGGCAGCACCGCATCGATGGTCGCCAGCGGCAGGGTTTCGGTGCCCTCGCGCAACGCGGTATCGGTCAGCTCGACGCTCACATGCCGCTGCCCCGCGATCACCTGCAGCACAACGAAACCCGCGATCAGCGCGGCACAGAAAATGAGGGCGAACCAGTGCACCTGGGCGGCGGTCACCAATTCGAGAATCAAAACGATCAGACACAGCAGCGGCCCGTAGGCCACCGAACGCCACCGCGCGCCCGGTTCCGCGAACAGGATGGTCGTGCCATTCCCGGTATCCGTCACACCACGCTCCCGGTCACGCCGAGCGCGGCGCCGGAAATCGTCCTCCGGCCCCGGATCAGCCGACCTTGCCGGGCAACAGCAGCACCGCAACGGTAACCAAGCCGAAGAGGATCAGCAGACTCAGCACGAGCAGATCTCGTCGAATGCTCTGCGGCTGTTGGATAACCACTCGCATCGATGCCTCCGATCTTCGGGAGCCATCTGGTCGACGTTCTTACGAGACGTAAGTCAACGTGTAACAAATAACTACCGGTTCCCATTTCCGCTGTGACAACCCTCACGATACATGCTGGCGTTTCCTTGACAAACTCGCGAGCGACTCCATGCCCCGTTCACCTGCGGTTCATTTGAAAGTATGCGGTCGAGTCCGGACGGTGACTCAGATAAACCGCGCCCGCCGCGAGTACGCCCTGCACGATAGCGGCCGCACCGGCCACCAGCGAGGCCGCTCCGGTCACCGCTTCCAGCGCGAACAGGGTGCCGACCGCGATCAGCACCAGCCAGACGCCGATGGCGGTCAACAGCGTCCGCGCCCACAGCTTTCCGCGCACCATCTGATGTACGAACAACAGCGTCAATGCGGCCAGCGACAAACCGATCAGCACACCGACCACAAAGGCCAGCGAAACCATGAGCTGCGCACTGGCCATCGTGAAGTTCGGATCGCTCGCATGCACCTGGTCGTACATCTTCTGCGCATACTCACCGCGCTGCTGCACAGCCGCCAGAATCGACCCGATCAACTGCACAATCCCGAATCCGATAACCCCCCACCACAATTGCCGCGCCGTCCGAATATCCTCCGGCGGCTCGGGCCGCAGCCCGACAACCGGACCACCCGGGTACCGGCCCGGTGCGTGGGGACCCTGCGGGTGTGGACCCGGTACGTAAGGGCCCTGTGGATACGGCCCAGGCGGATAGGGACCCGGAAGGTACGCCCCCGGCGAACTCGCGCCCTGCGCATGCTCCCAAGGCGAATTGGCTTCCGGCGAGTGCGACTCAGGCGAACGCGCTCCCTCGGGATGCACCTCAGCCGAATTCGACCCCGACAACGACGACTGAGGTCGACTCGCGCCCTGCGGATGCGATCCTGGCGAATTCGGCTCCGACAAGGACCGCTCGGACTTACTCGCTCCCGCAGAACTCAGACCATGCGGATCCGA